>NZ_JBFRDK010000193.1:0-11245 GCF_052113545.1 Paenibacillus sp. TAF43_2 | reverse complement strand
GGTTACAACTTGACACTCCTATGCTTATATTAAACGATCCATCCGCAATAATCATATCGATATTACGATTTAGGTATCATAATTCTTAAACATTCTTTTATATGAACGCAGCAAAGGCTGCCGTCTCATTTAGGTCGGCAGCCTTTGCTGTACGAAATTTTATTCTCGTTATTTGTGAACAGCTTGCTTGAAGCTATACTTCGCAAGTACTTCTCCCCAAGGAGCATAACCTTCTTCTTTAAAACCTGCTTTTGAGTAAAGCTTCCTCGCTCGCTCATTTTCCGGTTTATATCCAAGGACAATAACATCCGTTCGGTCACTTGCATTTTTTATTTCATCGATAACCAGCAGCATTGCTTTAGAAGCATGACCTTGTCCTTGAAATGCTCCATCAATCATAAACCGATAAATCCAGTAGTTCCCATCGTCTGGGTCAAGCCCAAACATTGTAAAACCAATCATTACTTCATCATTGTAAATCGCCCTCGTTACAAATCCTTTTAAAAATTGCACTTCAGCGATCGAATAAATATTAGGTGCGATATATTTTTCTTGCTCTGGTTTAGGTTTAAGCTGTGCACATTGTTCCCAATTACTAATGTCTAATGCCTTTAATGTAATCATTCCTGGATTCCTCCCTGTATTTCAGGAAAAACCATCTATCGGATTTCCCTAAGTGATAGGCCTCTCGAACAAATCGATGATTTGAAACCGGTCATTTCTCATAACGCATCACTCCTTCTATAAAGATAGCTACAATACACATCATAAACGACTTATTCGCAGCTTGGGTAATAAAGAATGTCTATAACTGAAGTTTACTGAACTCAAAAATATCATTTATTTATCATGACAGATCTCGAGTCATTCAGTGCATCGTCGGAGAACTTAGGATGATATACAACCACCAACATAAAAGTAAGGGAATGCAACAAGCAATTAATATAACGATTACGACAGCTTTGCCTTTTAATTGTTTCATCATCTATACCCTCCGTATGCTAAATATTCCAATTACGAGATAGACGACTAATCGCGAGCCTTTGTTGCGTTTAGGTATACTGCTTAGTGAAACCATTCATTCTTATATCATTCTTAACCTGTTGAAAAACAAACAAAAAACGGATGCCACAGCACCCGTTTTTCCGCATTCGTATCGGCTTAACTACCTTTACTCTTTTTGAGTGTTTTCCATATACCATGGATTTAAATGAACAAGAACCTCTTCCACCATCGGGTTTTGCGACTGAATCACACGTTTAATTTCTCTACTAATGTCATGGCCTTCTTGTACGCTTAATTCAGCCGGAATACCCACCCTTACATCAACAATAATGTAATGTCCGTGCTCTCTACCCCGTATTCGGTCAATTCGCTTTACTTCAGGTATCGACTTAACGAGCTCTGAAATTTGTTCCATGCTCACTCCATCAATATTTTTCTCCATTAATACGTCAACAGAGGTTTTTCCCATTTGAATGGCCAGCTTTAGAACAAAATAAGCAACAATGATTCCAGCGAAGGGGTCTCCATATTTTAAAAAATGAATATTGTAATGTTCACCTAACATGGCTAGAGCAATACCAATAACTGCTGCCAGTGATGCGTATACATCCGCTAAATGGTCATATGCAGTGGCAATTAAGCCGCTGCTATTCGTGTTTTTGCCAATTCGCATCGTGTAAACATAAAGCCACTGTTTCCATACGAGTGAAATGGCTGCTGCAATGAGGACAAGCAGTGTTGCTTTATGTGGCGGTTCCATCATTGCCATTACGGAGTGATAGCCCATGTAGAGCGCAGCAAGGACAAGTACAACCGCTACAATTCCTGCTCCGATAACCTCAGCTTTTCCGTGTCCATACGGATGATCCTCATCCGGCGGTCGCTTTGATATCATCATTGAGACTAATGCTGCTGCAGTTGCAAATACATCTCCTGCGTTATGAACGCCATCTGCAATAAGCACTTGGCTGCCAAACAGCAAACCAACTGTAAGTTTCATGACGGTCAATACAATGTTGCTAATTAAGCTGGTCCAAATCGCGAGAGTTGATTGCTTGTTCGTTGCATCCAGTTGAGTAGTCAATCCTTGAGCACTTCCTATCTTCTATAGCCTTAAAGGTACCGTGTCATTATACAAAACGAAATTCATGTGGGTCTAGAGAAACAGTCTTGCCCCATGTAAGAAATCTTCCCAGACACCAATAGAGTTTGAATAAACTAATTTTGTTGCTCATGCGCAAAACCAGAAAAATCCAGTAGAATGAGAGCATTTATACCGCATCGCATAATAAAAACAAATTTTAGACTAAAAAAAGGCTCCTGTAACTCTACAAATAGCCAATACCTATCTACTCGTTCATTCATAGAATAGTCAGTAAGAATCATCTACAGTCAAGCTGCTTTAAATAGTGATGAAAGAAAGGGATGCTGAGCTATTATGGGATGCGAATTGGGACGTGTCATCATTGAAAGAAACGAAGGCACGATTATTTTTGGGAATGTTGGCAGAATAAACATCAACATAACCAATATAGCCGGAAAAGGAAGCAGCAGTGATTCTAGCAGCAGCGACAGTGACAGCGGCAGCGATAATAGCGCTTCTGGTCAAAATTCAACCGATTCCTCTGATTTAAGATCAATATCAGTGAATTTAACTAGAAAATTTCTAAAAAAGAAACGAAAATAGATTTAATAACAGCCATTTGGTTATCAAAGCAGGTCAATCAATAAAGGGGACAACGGTTAATGAGACTTATATTAAATAGTCTCAGAGTGCCGCTGTCCCCTTAAAAATTCATCTGCTTCATTCTGATGGCCATAGCCCGTCCATCATTCTTCTTACACAGTGTTTCCAATTAACAGATCAATAATCAGTAGCTGATGTCGATTTTTGTGAGATTTTACAACATAGAAACAAGTTAGCCATAGTGCTGACACTTTTGTTTTTTATACTGACTAAACAAACATTCCAAAGATATATGCCACAGTACAAAAAGAAAGGACAAAAGAACCGTCGCAATCAAAACATCTTACACAAAACGAGGAATTAGATCATGCGAAAACTTGCCATTTGTATTATTTTAATCATTGTTACTCAATTATCTGCATGCAGCAGCAGTCCAAACCCTATTCAAGCAACAGTAAATGACACAGATGAACAACTTGAAACAAATTTAATTACTGTAAAGCAGCCTTCCGAAATCGATGATGACAAAAATAATAAAACGATATATTTAACCTTTGATGACGGCCCCTCTTCAGCTACCAATGAAATATTGGATACGTTGAAGCTATTTCATGTAAAAGCAACATTTTTTATGTTGGAACCAAAAATGAGACAGTCTCCAGAAATCGTTAAACGAATTGTAGAAGAAGGACATGCCGTAGCTTTGCATGGTGTCACACACAATAAAAATCGATTTTACCGTTCGGAACAATCTGCGCTGGATGAAATGAATCAAGCTCAAAAAACGCTTGAGAAAATTACAGGCATCTCAACGGTTCTAATTCGTACGCCTTACGGCAGTGTACCTTATTTAACAGATTCATTCAGGAAGGTTTTAAATGACAACGGGTATAAATTGTGGGATTGGAACGTGGACAGCAGCGACTGGTCTAATTCAAGCAAAGATTATATTAAAACGACAATATCTCAAATACAAAAATTAGAGAAAAATGATGTGACCCCTATCGTGCTCATGCATGATCTACCAGAAACGGCAAAGCATTTAACTAAACTTCTTACCAGCTTAACAAACGATGGTTATGTACCAAAAAAAATCGAAGCTGACATGGAGCCCTATAACTTTAATTGCTACGATCGCTGTCGACGTGTGAACGTGGAAAGCTAAACAGGTTGCCGATTATATCGGCAGCCTGTTCTTTTTTTGATAAACTTCCTCACGCAATTGGCGTCCCATTCGGAACGGGTTGATCTGGCTTTAAAAGAACTACATCACCTTCCGATGGGACTCCACCAATGACAAGCACCTCGGATTTAAAGCCCGCAATACGTCTAACAGGAAAATTCATAACTGCGGCAACTTGACGGCCAATAAGCTGTTCTGGTTCATACCGTTCTGTGATCTGTGCCGAGGAATGTTTGACGCCAAAATCACCAAAGTCGATTTCTAATTTTATTGCGGGTTTTCGAGCTTCTGGAAAAGGTTCTGCATGAATAACCGTACCAATACGAATATCTAATTTCATGAAATCCTCAATTGTCGCCATGTTTGCTGCCTCCATTTAATAATAATTCGCGATTAAATGACTTCCAAGTTGAAACTATTTTTCCAGAATACCGAATTCACGTTTGTATGTAAATACCAGAGCACGTGGATAGAGATGCCGTGCCAACGACCAGCGGACACATATATCATTTTATCCTTTTTGTAAACATTGAAATACGGCGGCCTTTTGTGAGACAATCATAAGGCACAATTGTTTAGGAAGGCGTTTACATAGTTTGTGCAGCAACAAATAGAACACTCTTCTATTTGCGATGAATCCATCAAACAAAGTTAACCAATCTCGAAGGAGGACTTAAATCATGAGGACGATGAAGCTTGGAAGCAGTACACTAGAGGTGCCGGTGATTGCAGTCGGTTGCATGCGTATTAATTCGCTGGACAAGGCCGGTGCCGAACGTTTTGTTCAGACGGCGCTAGATAAGGGTGCGAATTTCTTTGACCATGCTGATATTTATGGCGGTGGAACTTGTGAGGAAATATTCGCAGATGCTATTCATATGAACGCTGAAGTTCGCGAGAAGATTATTTTACAATCAAAGTGCGGCATTCGTCCTGGCATGTTCGATTTCTCCAAAGAACATATTTTAGAATCGGTAGATGCAATTTTGAAGCGACTGAGAACGGATTACTTGGACATTCTGCTTTTGCACCGTCCAGATACATTGGTCGAGCCGGAAGAAGTAGCTGAAGCTTTTGATCGCCTTGAAAGCTCAGGCAAAGTACGCCATTTCGGCGTATCCAATCAAACACCAATGCAAATTCAACTTTTAAAGAAATCGGTGAAGCAGCCTCTAGTCGCTAACCAGTTGCAACTAAGCATTACGAACGCGACTATGATATCGAGCGGATTTAACGTAAATATGGAAAATGATGCTGCTGTGCACCGTGATGGCAGTATCCTCGATTATTGCAGACTGAACGATATTACGATTCAGCCTTGGTCTCCATTCCAATATGGATTTTTTGAAGGCGTATTCCTTGGAAACGACAAGTTCCCGGAATTGAATAAACAAATCGATGAAATTGCTGAAAAATACGATGTTAGCAATACAACAATTGCTATTGCATGGCTTTTGCGCCACCCTGCGCATATGCAACCGGTAATCGGTACAATGAATCTTGACCGCCTGAACGATTGCTGCAATGCGAGCGAAGTTCATTTGACACGCGAAGAATGGTATGCCATTTATCGTGCTGCAGGAAACATTCTTCCTTAACAGAAACATGGGGCGAGATATTCCGTCTTGCTGCTATAAAACAAGGAAACCTCAAGCCGCTATGGACTTGAGGTTTCTTTATTTAGATCAAAGCTATAGCAAGAAGCGAAAACAACGACAAAGTCAATAGACCTGCCCCAAAACCATAACCATACCCATAACCATATCCGTTATCATACCCATTACCATAATATGCCGAAGTTCTTACCCTATCCGATGTCCGTAAATATACATTGTTTCTATCAACGTTTACGATAACGCCTTCATGGCAACGGCCATCACGAGTCCGAACACGGACTCTACAGTTCATATTATTTCTGCTAAAACGATACATTTCTTCCATTCAAGCTCACCTCCCACTATCATGCTCCTTTTAATCTATGATTAGTAGAGGCTTCATGATTGTGCTCATGCTACAAGAGTTACGAGGAATCTTGTTTTAGACTCCAAATGACTACATCAATTAATTTTTTGTCCCCTTATATTTGCCCGTATTCAAGAGATTGACGTTTACTTTAATGTCCTTGATAGAATCATTTTTCAAGAAAAAATCATCGGTGCTGGATAAGCGCTTAAACTCCGCGGGTGATGACTGATAAAGCGACTGTCTGAGATGAAACGGATCGATTTGAATCTTAAACGCTTTACTATAGGTGTTCGTAATTTCCTTGCGAATGGCATCAGCAGTACATTCCTTCAAATGGTTTATGGTTACGTCTTGCATTAGCTCAATGACAATGCCCTTTGCCTCAACTTCAAGATTATAGCGAGTTTCTCCCTTTTCCGTTACGGGTCTAATTTTCATTCTCGGAGATGAAAATTCAATAACGGCAGCCGGTGATCCGTGGGCAGTAACTTGAAGCGGTATACGTTTCAGTCCCTCTTCCGCCCATCTAATCCCTTGCAGATCCCGTCCTGACATCCATCCTATCATCTTGTTTTTCTTGAAAAAATAACCACCTGATAGGCTGAACATCGGCTTTGGTTGTTCGTCTTCCGACCAATCTTTAGAATCAAGGTCAAGTGATGGAATCATTGCCGGCTCTCCAGGTTCGTTTAAATCCGCAATAACACGATTCCCAGTAACTGGAATGATTACTGAAACGACTGAATGCATTTGACTAGCCGTAAACATGATCGTTTCCAGTGGGGATAAATTCAGAATCGATTTCTGAATAAATATTTCTGGCAGGCTCCTCTTTGTTCCATAGATTAGAATATTGTACCTTACTTCCCTGTAACGATTAATCGCGCTATACACATCGGTGACACCCTTCTTGAGCACCGCTTCTGTCATAACAACAGCTTTAACATGCCCCCAAAACACTTGCAGCTGGGATGTTCTGCTAATGTCTGTTAATGCTAATGCCATCGTTTTCCCTTCCCCTTTGCCTACCCATACGGGGACAGCTTTACCAAGGCTAACTTGTTCACTATGCGAGATGTTTGAAAAATTGAGTATCTGCGTATAAGCAATCCATTTGCCGTCTTTAAAGTCAACGCCAATAGCCGTCGCATATGCCATATTTTGAATTTCCGGCGTACTCGTGCAACCGTTTAGAATCATAATACTACTCAGAAGCACGCTTATTGCCCGGAAAATATACATGTCTAATCCTCCTTCTTCTTATCTTGATCTTTCGTTTGCAGCGCGGTAGGTCGTTTGTTGATTTTATCCCACGGCAATCTCAGGAACGAAATAAGCAGCTCACTAACAGATAGCGGAGATAAAGGCGCCAAATAGCTTACGCCAAATGATTTTATAGTACCCATGTAACCAATGAGCAGAACCATACCTAAAATCACGCCGTACATGCCGAGAATTGCGGATAGTGTAAAAAAGAACAGCCTCAAAATACTTACCTGCGTGCTTAACGTCTGATTCACTAGAGTTACCCCCGAAACGGCGGTAATCGCACCAACTACGACTACTGAAGGTGAGACCAAACCCGCACGAATGGCTGCATCTCCAATGATCAGCCCCCCAATTGACGTCAGTGTCTGACCGATTGCGTTAGGAAGCCTTACTCCCGCTTCCCTGAATATTTCCAGCAGCATGAGCAGCAGAAACATTTCCATATGCGAAGAAAGCGGCAGCCCCAGTCTTGTCACAGAAATGGTAGCCATCATTTGAAATGGAATTTGGTCTTGATGAAACGACACTAACGCAACCCATATGGCTGGCAAGAATATAGACAGGAATAAGCTGATCCCTCTTATTATTCTTGAGAATGAAACATACGCATAGTTGAAATGGGCATCCTCTGGAGATTTTAAGATAAGGGACAAGCCAGCTGGCGCAATTAACACCATTGGCAATCCATCAATAACGAGTACTACACGGCCCGATAGCAAGCTTTGGACGGCATAATCAGGTCTTCCGGTAAAATCCATAATTGGCAATAGCTTAAATTTAAAATCAGACAACAATTCCTCTAGCTGACTAATACTGATTAAACCGTCAATATCAATCTTTTCCAATCGCGCATGTAAGTCCTCCAATATCTTGGGATTAATGATGTCATAAAAGTAAAGAACCCCAATCCGCGTCTTTGTTCTTCGTCCTATTGTCAAATTATCTACATGGAGAGAAGGGCTTCGAAGCCGTTTACGGATTAAGGCAATATTTACAGTAATATCTTCAACGAACCCATCCCTTGGTCCCTTAACCGAAATTTCTGTACTGGATTCGTATGGTTGTCTTGTTGGCTTATCTGCTATGCTTACAAAAGCCACTTTATTTTCTTCGGTGAATATGAGCAGCAGATCCCCTTGAAAAATAGCCTCCGATAGCGCATCTTCGGTTACTTCTGTAAATTCCGTAATTGAGAGTACATTGGACAACCGCACAATCGGGTCCTTGAACGAGCCCTGTTCTTTAAAGAGTCGATTAAGCTCAGGTAAAATAAATTTACCAATATCAGCCGTATGACTCAGTCCTTCTGCAAAAGCAATCACAACTTCAACGCTCTCTTGATCTCCAAAGTGGCAAGCTTGGATTTTGACATCTGATGAACCCGCAAAGAGAGCCCTTAAGCTTTCCTCATTCCAGATCACTGACTTTGACTGTGCTTGTCCATTCATGTTTTTCCCTCCTTTGAGGCAGATCCTAAGAACAGGGCGGCAATCATCCATAAGAATGAAAAGGATAACAATACCGCCAGCGAGATTGGCATGTAATAACGATCCATCCATAAATAAAAGGTATATTCGTTTACTCGAAACAGGGACAGAAGGATATAACTCACCATAATGATAGCTATTGCCCAGTGTCGACTGCGTGCTTGACGAAGAGAAAGCAATTCAACGAATAAATACACAGATAAGCTTATGCGAACAATCGCGCCAGACAGCCATTGAAAGATGGATAAAAAGTCTAGATGCTCAACAAATTGCCCGATTTTTACTAGCCTCCACTGCTCGTATGGCGAAGTCATTTGATGGGATGCTTCTATGGGGCCAAATTCTGTAATCGCACCAACGATAGGTCCCAGTGATATGACGATGGAAAATACGCCATATAAAAGCAGCTGCCAAGCTCGAACTTTCGTCTTCAAATGATGCTGCAGCACGATAAGCGCCATCAGCTCCACAAAACCTGCGCCGGAATAAACCATTCCATTCCAAACAGGGCCCCATCCATGCTCTAGTACAGGCTTTAATAACGAAAAATCTTTCATGGGAGAATTGAATGAACCGACAAAAATGCCTAACAACGCAACAAGCGGAAGCAACACGCCTGCAACGATCGCAATGACCTTTAATCCCCACATAGACATCGCTGTACAAAATAATACCAGTGAGACAACGAGCAGCATCTTAGGAGTAGAGGGCAAATAATTTGTCACATGCCATGTAGCCGTATGGATGACGGTCATACCGCCAATGAGATACATCTGAATGCAAACGGGAAGGATAAGAAGCCAGGAAACAAAAGGAGAGCTTCTTCGGGATAGCCACTTTTTCCACTCTTGCTGACCTGACCGGTTCATTAACCAGACCAATAGCAAAATCCAAATCAGAAAAAACACACCTGTAATCAGTACAGTAATCCACGAATCACGTTTGGACGCAGACAAAATCATCGGATTTACGATAACGTGGCTGGCAAGGCCATTCATTAATGAAAACATCATAAATACCTGCACAAAGCTGATTTTATTACCCGAACCGCTCAAATAAAATCACATCCATATCTATACAATCCGTATTTACTCACTCTATTTTGGTACTAATTTCAATTTAATATTCCAAAAGGAACAAGTTGCACTGATTCCATTCAAATCATGTCTTGGATCAGCCTAATAAAAAAATGGCAGCCTTGGACGAAAAAACTCGTCATAGGCTGCCAATTATATGTAACAATGTGTAATCAAATATAAGCTGGTTTTCTAACTTAGCATCTACTCTAAACATTTTCTTGTTAATTCATAAAAGTCGTGAATTTGATCAATTTGATCTTTCTTTTCGTTAGTCTTGTTTAACCATAGTGAATGCATGCCATATTTCCTTGGTGCCACGTAATCATTCTCATAATCATCACCAATGAATAGGATTTCATGCTCCTGACAACCAGATTTATCAATTGCGTATTTATAAATTCTTGAGTCAGGTTTTCTCCATCCAAATCCAATGGAAGTCACAATGAAATCAAAACTATGGATCAAATTATTTATATCCAGCAGCTCTTCTATGCCATCCCTAATCATGAAATTAGACACGATTGCCAAATGATATTTTTCTTTAAGTTGTGCAACTGCCTGCTTAGTTTCTTCCTTAATAAAACATTTAGACTTATAGGTATCCCAGTAATTTTCGTATAAACGATCTATAACTGCTTGTCTATTTTGTTTAATAGAGGTTGTGTTGTTAACGATAAACTCAATTCTTTGTTTCATTTCATATTCTTGATGTGTCTTATAACTATCACTTAATGTTTTTTTGGCAAGCTTATATTTTTTATAGTACTCATCAAAATTTACCCAATACTGCTCAACACCAGAATTCGCATAAGACCAGTAAGCATAATCACTTGCATTTGGGAGCTCAATTAAATCAACTATGGTTTCCATACAATCAAAAATAATATACTTAATCATTTTCATCCTATCTCCCTAGCTTAACCCATGGTTTCTTTTAAAAAGTTTACTTCTTTAAGATCCTCAAAAACCAATATTTCTTTGCCAGAAGACTGCGCTAGTTCCTCTATCGTCAATAGCGCCCTTCTGTATGGGCTTGAAATAAAATTGTCTATTCCCTCTTCTTTCAATATTTCAGTTATGATACGGGCATCTGAAATCCCTTTTTCAGTTAGCCCACGCGCTCTCTCCTTCCCTTCTCCTTTAGGTGAATCTCCATGCCTGACCATGTAAATAAACGTTTTCATATCTAAACCCTTCCGCTAATTCAATAAGAAACCTTGAATGGAAACAAATAAGGCAAATAAAAAAACAATAATACTCATATACCCCCAAAAACTTTTTCTGTCTTTTTGAAGTTCAGCTAGTCCTGTTACTAACATAAATATGGCTAGAAAAAACATCAAATATGGCATCATTTCAAAGTTTTTAGTCGTTAAACTATAACAGGAAAGACCGAAAACAATTATCGCTAAAATAATTCTACTTTTTTTCACAACATATCTCCCCTTTCTCCCTAAAAACTATCTATGTCTATTAAGATTCAAAGATACCTTATATTTACATGATATCATAATTACGGATTCTCTATTTCACTCACCTACCCTTAACTTACTAACAAACCCATCAATGT
>NZ_JBFRDK010000192.1:0-11246 GCF_052113545.1 Paenibacillus sp. TAF43_2 | reverse complement strand
ATAAAGTGTTTAATACGGAGTTTGGATACGAAGCCCTGAAGCGAATTGAGCTTATACAACCCGATCTAGTTTTTCTCGACATTCGAATGCCGGAGCTTGACGGACTGCAGATTCTTCAGCGATTACGTGAGAAGTACCCCGCTATTTCTGTGGTCATTATATCAGGGTATGACGATTTTGAATATGCAAGGAGATCGCTCACGCTCGGAGCCACCGGCTTTTTGCTCAAGCCGGCGGATCGCGGAGAACTGTCGGATATCGTCCTCAAGGTGAAAGGAAAGATGGAGCAGGCCTTTATGAAGGAACTAAGCCAGCTTCTGAGCGTCTCGCCGATTCCGCAGGTTTCCTTGGAGCAGGTGCAGCCTTTTAATGTCAGCCTGTGGTTTGACGAGCGGGAATGGAAGCATATCGAGCTCGGGGATCGCTCAGTGCTATTGGATCATTATAACTCTCCTCAAGATATTCTTCTAACAGTGACACTGGATTCCGACCTGGTAGGCATCGTCGTGAGAGTGGATTGGGAGCAAACGAAGAGCGGCTTCAGAGAGCGGAAACTCTTTTTACCCGTACTGCATTCGCAAATCCGTAATATGAAGGAGCTCCGATTTTTTCAGACGAACGATTCTCCTCTTTCCGGAATTCGTGCCAATCAGAAGGAGTGGGCAAAACAAGCCGCGAAGCATAGTCAGCAAATCGTCCATCAAGCGCTAACCGGCGAGATTTCGGAGCTGGAGGTCGCTTTGGATGCATGGTTTGAATGTTTGACGAATGTAACTTACGATAATCTTCAGAAGGAATGTGCACATCTGATGGCCGTGTTGGATGAAGGTCTTGGCAGGAATGATGTGATCCTGGTGGATGAAGACACGCTATATTATTGGCGCGAATGGGTCGGGCGATATCATACGTGGAACGATTTGAAGGACAGGGTTCGTCATATGCTTCTAAACGGCGTCAAGGCGCTTAAAAACCTCGAGCGGCAAGGACGCGATATACCGCAAGCAAGTGACTGGTTTAAGCAGGCGTTGCAGATAATCGAGAGCTCGAGCGTCATGAACATAAACCTAGAGGTCGTGTCGGAAGCGGTAAATGTCCATCCGGTTACGCTAAGCCGCATGTTCAAACAGCAAATGGGCATCACCTTCGTGCGGTTTCTGACTCGCAGAAAAATGCAGCAAGCAAGCGCACTCTTGCTAAACACGAGCAAAAAAGTAAATGAAATATCGGAAGATATCGGGTATGCCGACTACGCGTACTTTAGAAGTCTGTTCAAGAAGGAGTTCGGTTATTCACCGTCGGAGTTTAGGAAGAAGAATGGTATCTTAACCATACCGGACGAAAATGAGTAAGAAAGGAAGAGAGGAGCGTCGCGATGGTTAGACCAAGGATTTATATGTTTATCCTATTCATGTTCGCGATTGGCTGCACTGGATGTTCGAGAGAGAGCTCTTATCGTTCAGAGCAGCCGGTCGAATCTTCCGCCACTATGCTGAAGGTTTTATATGCAACGGTAGAAGCGGGCTCCGAGGCGGTCATTAACGCTTCCGAGAATTACGAGCAGCAGACGGGGATCGACGTCGAAATAAGCACGTTTCCGTATAATAGTCTGCAGGAGAAGGTGTTTACGGAATTGTCCCGGATGAGTAGCGAATATGACCTCATTGCCGTTGATACCCCATGGATGCCGAAAATCATTCAGTATCTGGAACCGATAACTCCTTATATCCAACAAACGGCATCGACCACGGAAATCGACGATTTCATCGCGAAATTATTTTTGGACACGTCGGTCTATGACAAGAACATGCCGCAAAGGGCGCCGCTTGCAATGGATACGGTCAATCTGGATAGCATAACGGCAGCAGGTTTCGATGTTTGGAGCTTGCCGATCCAGTCGAACGTGCTCACCGTCACCTACCGAAAAGATTTATTCGAGAATGAGGCCAATCGGGTCGCATTCAAGAAAAGGTTTCATCGTGAACTCAGCATCCCTTCCACTCTGGACGAATATGAGGACATTGCCAAGTTCTTTACCCGCGATAACAATCAAGATGGGTTGATTGATATGTACGGAACGACTTTGATGGCCGGTAAGCATGAAGCCAATTTTGTCGATTTCAAATCGTTTCTACACATTTTCGGTGGGAAGCTGTTCAATGAGAACCTCGATCCCGTATTCAATTCCGAAAGTGGAGTGAAGGCGCTGGAGACTTACGGAAGCTGGATACTCAAGGACAAAGTGACCTCGCCAGACGTTCTTTCCTATACGTGGGATGAGGTCGAGATCGCTTTTGGTTTTGGACAAGCTGCCATGGGAATGAACGTCCATGATATGAAGCTCCATCCGAAAGTGCACGGAGGGCAGGTCGGTTATTTCATGCTTCCAGGCGTGGAGCACGGCGGTACACTAGTGCGCGGGCCCCATTTCGGCTCGTGGGGATTAGCTATAAACAAGTATTCGGAGCATAAGGAAGAAGCCTATCAATTGGCAAATTATTTGACCAGCGCAGACGTACAGCGCGATTACTTGCGGTTTCGGCAGCACGTGACCCGGAAGTCGGCTTATGCGGCTGCCAAGACTGTACCTGAAGAGTCTGTACGCGAGTATTACGAGGTGCTCGGCCGATCCTTGAACATTGGTGTAGGAAGGCCGCGGATCAAGAATTACGACCAAATATCGGAGACCGTCCAAACGGCTGTGCAACAGTATTTGACTGGGAAGAAGAATGCAAGGACGGCACTTGATGACGCAGCTGCTAAGGTTGGTAAATTAATGAAAGAAAGTGGCTACTAATGACGGGAAAGATGCTTTGTCTTGACCAATTGGAGGGCTGTGCGATTTAAACATCGCACGGCTCTTCTTTATATTCGGGAGATAACACCACTAAAAAATTCCCCCCTGCAGGTTAAATTCATCGTCTACTTCGCTAATCCGGTTTGCCCTATACTCAAGGTAATCGATTGTTCGTCTGATGCGAATGATTCGATCAACAACTTATAAAGAGTAAGGGGTCTGAATATGAAGAGAAGATTAACATCATCGCTCGCTTTGCTGCTTGTATGCGGCATGACGCTTGTCGGCTGCGGAAACACGGGAAAGAACATGGCGGCAACGCCGAAGATTCATGAGGGCTACACGGCATCCGGACCGCTGACGATCAATGCGAATATCCCCGATCTGCCGGTTCAAGACATTGGGCCAAACGGCGAGAAAGCGGTATCGGCAAAGAGCCTGCAGCTCTCTGAAGATGAGTTGAAGAAGATCAAGGACGGGAAGTTTAAGGCTGCGATCGTCATGCATTATTCCGGTACCGACTATATGACAGCTGCTGTAGGCGCAATGGAAAATACGTTCGAGAAAATGGGTATTGAAGTTGTCGCGGTAACAGATGCCCAGTTTAAGGCTGAAAAGCAGGTAAACGACATTGAAACGGTTTTGGCGAAAAAACCAGATATTATGATCTCTGTACCTGTCGATGCTGTATCCACCGCAAGCGCATACAAGAAAGCCGTCGATCAAGGTGTGAAGCTGGTGTTCATGGATGGTGCGGCGCAAGGGCTTGTACCTGGCAAGGATTATATCAGTATAGTATCCGGCGACAACTACGGTAACGGTGCGTTAGCCGCAGATATTATGGCGGAGAAGCTAGGCGGGAAGGGCAAGGTCGGCATCGTGTTTCATGATGTGAACTTTTTCGTGACAAAGAACCGTTCAGACGCCTTCGAAGCACGTATTAAAGAAAAGTATCCAGATATTGAAATTGTTGCAAAAGGCGGTATTACTGATCCGAACAAAGGCGAGGAAGTCGCATCGGCTATGCTGACAAGAAACCCGGATATTAACGGTATATTCGCCCCTTGGGACGTTCCGGCAGAGGGCGTTATGGCGGCAGCAAGAACGGCGGGGCGGAGCGATCTGATTGTTACTACAGTCGACCTTGGTACTAACGTAGCATTATCGATCGCTTCCGACGGCATCGTTCGTGGTCTTGGCGCACAGCTTCCGTATGACCAAGGCGTAGCGCAAGCCATTCTGTCCGGATATGCTCTGCTTGGCAAGGAAGCCCCTGCCTATGTCGCATCGCCAGCTATCAAAGTAACCAAAGAAAATGTGCTGGAAAACTGGAAGCTGATCTATGGCGCAGACGCACCGGCAAGTGTACAGGATGCAATGAAGAAATAAACATCCCAATTTACGGAGGCTGCTCATTGGCGGCCTCCAAATAAAGAAGGTGAGTGCAGTGGAACAACCCATTCTCGAAATGAAAAATATCTCTAAAGCATTTAATGGCATTAAAGTTCTGAATGATGTTAGCTTTTCGGTGAAACAAGGCGAGGTTCATGCGCTAATGGGCGGGAACGGAGCCGGCAAGTCGACGCTCATGAAGATTCTTACCGGCGTCTACACGGCCGACAAAGGAGACATCGTGATCGAAGGAAAGCCGGTTAGCATTAAAAGCTACGAAGATGCAAGAGCGAATAAAATATCGATGATTTTTCAGGAGTTTAGTTTAATTCCGACACTAACCGTTTCTCAGAATATTTATCTAACCCGTGAAGCCAAAACCTCTTTGGGGCTGCTCGATGACAAAGACAATGCGCGCAAGACCGAAAAGCTGCTCAAAGAACTAGGTGTTGATATAAAACCGTCCGATGTTGTACAGGAGCTCGGAGTCGGATATTGGCAAATGACCGAAATCGCAAAGGCCTTGTCGCAGGAAGCGAAGGTTCTCATCATGGACGAGCCGACCTCATCACTGACGAAGACGGAAACGGAAGTGCTGTTTAAATTCATTAATCAGCTTAAGGCAAAGGGTTACGCGATCATTTATATTTCCCACCGCATGGATGAAATTTTTCAAATCTGTGACCGCATTACTATTTTACGGGATGGCCGTAAAATCACGACAGAAATTATCAAGGAAACGACGCTTGATTCGGTCATTCAGCATATCGTTGGCGCGGAGTTCGACAAAGCGTTTGAGTGGGTCGAACGCGACTATGCTACCGACGTGCCGCCCGTATTCGAGATTCGGAACGTCACAGCGGGAACGAAGGTGGACAATGTCAGCCTGAAAATCCAGCCCGGAGAAATCATCGGCGTGGCTGGACTCATGGGGAGCGGACGAACAGAGCTGCTGCGTACGATCTTCGGCATTGATCCGATGGACAGCGGCGAAGTTTATGTAAACGGGAAGAAGCAGAAGATTCGAAGCGCAAGGCAAGCGATCGATGCGGGGATTGCCTTAATTCCTGAAGACCGCCGGATGCAGGGACTAGTTTTGCAGCACAGTATCCGTGATAACATGATCCTCCCGATTCTCTCCAAAGTGAAAAAAGGGATGCTGGTCGACAACAAGAAATCCAATGAGATCAGCAAGCGTCTCGTTGAAAGGCTAAACATCAAGACCGACAACATTTTTAAGCAAAGCGGCCTATTATCCGGCGGTAATCAGCAGAAGATCGTACTGGCCAAGTGGCTTGCCGCGGAACCGGACGTTCTGCTGCTGGACGAACCGACGATCGGCGTCGATATTGGCGCCAAAATTGAAATTATCGATATTGTCCGCGAAATGGCCGCAAACGGCAAAGCGATACTCGTTGTATCTTCAGAGCTCCCTGAGCTTCTTGCACTAAGCGATCGCGTGCTCGTCATGCACGATGGCAAGATCAAACGGGAGATGAAGCGCAAGGATATTCAATCAGAGGAGGAGCTGCAATATGCAATCCAGGGATATTAATGTAACCAAACCGACCCTGACCGGATCGATAAAAGGCTTTCAATGGCGCAACTATATCGTTTATCTGGCCTTCATCGGTGTCTTAATTTATTTCTCAGCTACGTTGTTCGATGACGGATTTCTGACATCGGGTAATTTGCTCAATATCGTGCGGCAAACGGCGACTATCTCATTGATGGGCCTCGCGATGACTTTTGTTATTAGTACGGGTGAAATCGATCTGTCGGTGGGCTCGATCGCCGCTTTATCCTCATTAACGGGCGCGCTTGCCCTTCAATCAGGCTTAGGAATTATCGGCGCACTTGTTGCCGGCGTCGGCACGGGGCTTGCGATCGGTCTTATAAACGGCCTGCTCATAACAAAGGCGGCTATTCCTTCCTTTTTAGTAACGTTAGGTTCGATGGGTGCCGTAAAGGGCATGGCGATGTGGATCACGGACACGGCGCCGATTCCGATCATTAATAATCATTTTAATTTCATATTCGGCTCAGGCGATATCGGCCCAATTCCAGTGCTGCTATTATGGGTCGTTGTGTTCACCATCTTCTCGCATGTACTCTTGCGCAAAACTTCGTTCGGCAGACAGACGCTCGCAACCGGCGGTAATGAGAATGCGGCTAAGTTCTCCGGCGTGAAGACTGCGCGCATCAAGCTTCTGGTGTTCCTTGGCACGGGTGTGATGGCTGGTTTGGCAGGACTTCTCTATGCCGGACGTATGAATGCTGGCCGCTTCTCTTTCGGCGAAGGCGATGAGCTGTCCGTCATCGCAGCCGTCATTCTCGGCGGCACCAGCTTGTTCGGAGGTGTCGGAACGATTATCGGGACCGTAGTAGGTGCGCTTATGATCGGTACAATTAACAACGGTCTCATTATCATGGGCCTGGATGTCAGTCAACAAATGATGATCAAGGGTCTCATTATCATCTTGGCCGTCGTATTCGGCAAGAAAGCGGTCAAAAAATGAAAGCTAAAATCAAAGCAGGTATTATCGGTACCGGTTTTATTGGACCGGCCCACATCGAAGCAGTACGCAGGCTGGAATTCGTAGAAGTTATAGCTTTGGCCCAGAACGGTGAAGAGAGCGCCAGGATCATAGCGGAGCAGCTTGGCGTGCCGCTTGCCTACGGTGATTACAAGGATTTGCTCCGCAATCCTGACATTGAAGTCGTACACAACTGTACGCCAAATCATCTGCATAATCAGATCAATCGGGAAATCATCGAGGCAGGCAAGCATGTACTGTCCGAGAAGCCACTAGCCATGTCGAGCTCCGAATCTTCGGAACTGCTGGCACTGGCACGTAAGCATGGGGTCGTTCACGGCGTTAATTTTAACTACCGGCAATATCCAATGATGAAGCAGCTGGCCGAAATGGTGAAGCAGGAGGAATTCGGCAGGATCAATGCGGTACACGGCAGCTATCTGCAGGACTGGCTGCTGTATGAAACGGATTACAATTGGCGGTTAGATGACAAAACTGGCGGCAGGTCGCGGGCTATCGCGGATATCGGTTCCCATTGGTGCGACACMGTTCAATATGTGACAGGCAAGAAAATCAAGCAAGTATTCGCCGATCTATGGACGGTGCATCCAATACGTAAGAAGCCCGTATCCCAAGCGATCACTTTCGGCGTAAGCAAGGGAGAGCAGATTTCGAAATACGAAGATATTCCTGTCCATACGGAGGATTATGCATCGGTCCTTATTCGCTTTGATGATGGAAGCAAGGGAGCCTTTACAGTATCCCAGGTTAGCGCCGGTCGGAAGAATGCGCTTAGCTTTGAGTTGAATGGCAGCCGCAAATCCGCCTATTGGAAGCAGGAGGAGCCGGCTAGTTTATGGATAGGCCATCGTGATCGCTTCAACGAGGTGCTGATGGCAGATCCGGCTTTGTTCCTCGAAGAAGCCAGACCTTCCATTCATCACCCTGGCGGGCATACGGAAGGCTGGCCCGATTCGGTGAAGAACATGATGCTGCAATATTACACATTTATTCGGGAAGGCAAAGACCCGCTAAAGGACAAGGCGAACTTCGCGACCTTCGAAGACGGACATCTATCAATGTGTATTATGGAAGCGATTCTTAAGAGCCATAAAGACGAGTGCTGGGTTCAAGTTCAACAATAACGGAGGGTACAGAGATGACGATGAAAGCGGTTGTTTTTCCAGGTGATAAGCAAGTGGAAGTGAAAGAAGTACCAATTCCAATTCCGGGCAGCGGCGAGGTTCTCATTAAGATGAAGGCATCGGCAATTTGCCGCAGCGACATGAGCCTCTACTACGGCAGCAACCCCGTCGTAGGCGGAGAATCAACGAAATCTGGCTGCATCCATCCTGGTCACGAGCCAGCCGGAGAAATTACACAGACGGGAGACGGGGTTACACGCTTCAAGATCGGCGATCGCGTTGCCGTTTACTTGGCGATCGGCTGCGGCGAGTGCGAGCATTGCAAGAGCGGCTATAAGATGTTTTGTCCGGAATGGAAATGCATCGGCTTCGATACACATGGCGGTGATGCGGATTACGTCGTAGTTCCAGAAGAGAACTGCATGCGTATTCCGAATGAGATGAGCTACCTCGTCGCGGCGGTTTCCACCGATGCGGTCGGTACGCTTTACCACGCACAGAAGCGAATGAACATTAACGGCAGAGACACACTCGTTATTTTCGGTCTAGGGCCGATGGGTGGAGCGGGTGTCATGATTGCTAAGGGCTTAGGCGCAACTGTCATAGCGATCGACATGCTGGATGAACGTCTTGAATTGGCCAAGGAGCTGGGGGCGGATCACGTCATTAATAGCAAAGAAAATGTGCTCGAACGCATTATGGAAATTACGAAAGGCCGCGGGGCGGATGCGGCGATAGATTGCTCCGGCAGTCCGCTTGCTCAAAACACAGCATTGAACAGTCTGCGTGCGCACGGCCGTGCAGCTTTTATCGGCGAGGGCCGGGAGCTGACGATCAATCCAAGCAATCAGCTGATCCGCAAGCAAATCACGGTAATGGGCTCTTGGTACTTCCCGATTTTCGAGTACGACGAAATTACACGCTTCATCATCGAGCGTAATCTGCCTGTCGAGAAACTCGTTTCGCATACGTTTAAGCTGGATGAAGCTGCGACCGCATTCCGGATGTTCGATGAGAGATTAACGGAGAAAGCCGTGTTTATCTGGGACTAATACTAATCCGTCCATGGATGATATAAAATAGAGAGGTTGTGTTCAGTGTGAAAGGGATTTCGTTTAATACATGGGTGTACAGCAGCTTTCCGGTTTGGGTACCTTCTTACCCGTTAGAAGAAGTCATTCATCGTCTTGCTTCATTTGGCTACGACGGCATCGAAATCGGCTGCGCTAGCCCGCATGCATGGCCCGATCATGTGTCCGTACAGCGCCGCAAAGATATTCTCCAGCTGCTGAAGAAGGAAAAGCTGAGTGTTTCATCGCTGCTGCCAGCTCCGGGAGGCGGTCCTGGCCATAATCCAAGCTCGCCGATTGCTGAAGAAAGAGCGTATACGGTTAATCACTACAAAGAAGTGCTGCGTTTGGCTCATGATTGGGAATGTCCGACCGTCATTTACTTGGCGGGCTGGGCCGTATACGGAACCTCGAAGAAGCAGGCATGGGACTACAGTCTAGAAGCGCTCGTCGATGTGGCGCAATACGCGAAGGAGCTTGGCATTACTATAGTCGTTGAACCGACGCCGACTGACAGCAACCTCATCGAATCTGCGGATGACGCGCTTCTCCTAAGCGAGCAGTCCGGTCAGGATAACGTTAAGCTCATGTTTGATACGTTCCACGCATTGTACCGCAATGAAGTTGCGAGCGATTATGTGTACCGCATGGCCGATAAGCTTCATCATATTCATCTCTCCGATAGCGACCGGCTTCCGCCAGGTCATGGACGCTGCGACTTCGATGGCGTACTCCACGCATTGAAGGACGTCGGCTACAAAGGCTATCTTACGTCGGAAATCGGGTTCCATTCACGTCAATCCGATCCAGACTGGTACGCGAAGCAGAACATTGCCTTCTTGCAGTCCAAACTGGTCGAACTGGATTGGAAGAAAGAGCAATAAGCCATGCCAGCCAGTTGCCGAAAAATACTTTGTGTCCGGAAAGATGGCTTACTCGGAGTTTTTATCGAGTAAGCTTTTATTTTTATAAGTAGCTAAATATAAAGGGTAATTTCACAATGAGTTTATCTGAATCTAGCAATTGAAGATAGATTCTTTAAATCGTATAAATAATGATTCCTTCCTACCACCAACAGCTAACATTCTCGAATATATAACCAATGGTTTCTTTATTGTAGATCAAGATTGGACTTTTTCTTATCTAAATAAATCAATGGAGAATTGGATTCAAAAAAGGAAAGAAGACCTTGTTGGATACAATCTATGGAAATACTCTGAATCCATTAATACTAAATTCTATACATATTTTCATAAAGCTATGGAAGTACAAGTCTCTACGTCAAAACCATCATCCATTTAGCGCTTGGGTTAGGGATGAAAGAAAGTAGTAGCTGAAGGCGTGGAAACGAAGGAACAGTTATCATTTGTAAAATAACATAATTGTGACGAAGTTCAAGGGTACTTATTTAGTAAGCCTGTTGTATTCGAAGATTGTTAAAGACTACTCGCAAAAGGTATCTTGAAACCAGTTAAAGGTAGTCCGTTAATGGAGTTTGAGAACAAGCGGAGATATTTCCGTGTGGCTCTCTTTTTCCTATGAGTTCGCAAATGACCATCATTAGGCTTAAAGATCAAGCGATTAGTTTGGGACGTACAGAGGTATTAATAGAAGACACTGGGATTGGTGGACTTCGTTTCTTATCACACCTTAGTTTAGCTGTTGTTGCAGAATCGTATTTGARATGAAGACAGAGATTTAAGGAGAACTCATTAAGGTATCTTGATGTATGTTTGGCAACAAGAAATAGAAAATGGAATCTATCAATATGGTTTAGAATTTACTATCCATGAAAAAGAACGAGATCGTTTAGCTCCATTATTGAATAAACTGGACATGCAGATTTAAATAAGTCCTCTTGGTCTGATCTACATATATATCAGGGTGCGTTACCCACTCACAAAGATTATGTAATCGGTCATGAGCCTATGGGTATAGTAGAAGAAGTTGGTTAGGAAGTGACCAAAGTGAAAAAGGGCGACCGCGTCGTCTTGCCGTTTAACATTTCATTAATTCTAAACAGGATGAATGTTATTTGCTGGAGAAATGATTAAAGTGTTATCTTTATCTGATGAGGAAGCTATTGGAAGGTTAAATAGGCACTGGAGCCAAAATGAAAATCCTTTTGATGACGGCCATTTGTTTTTTACCTACCAAAGAGATATAATCCATATTTTTTAGTGCTATTAAATCATTTTGTGCCGTATGTGAGTATAACAACTCTATATGTCTTATTTTTTATAAAAGTTTTTACTCACGCCATATAGATGTATCGATATTTCCTCAAACAGTCTTTGAAGAAATACAC
>NZ_JBFRDK010000191.1:0-12944 GCF_052113545.1 Paenibacillus sp. TAF43_2 | reverse complement strand
CCTATATTCAAGCGAAAGGCGATCCAATTGCGGATCTATATGAGGATATAGCAGCGGAGGAGAAGGCTAGGGCGACGTATCAGTGGTTGATTGATCTAACGGATGATGTCGATCTACAGGATAGCTTGAAGTTTTTGCGGGAGCGCGAGATTATACACTCTCTGCGGTTCCGGGAAGCGGTTGAGATCCTTAAGGAAAAGCGGGATGAGAAGATATTTTATTAGAGGGAACCTCTCTGCAGGGTGCTGCGGGGAGGTTTTTTGCTTTTGTCTGCTGATGTTAAGCTAACAGGAAGAAGAGTGTGGTGGAACGGCTATTATTATCGTTCTTTCTTTTGCCAGAGTAACACATTCGCTAAACCTATAATTTGATTGATCTCACAAGTCCATCAGGAGCTAAGCAGAATTTCAGCTATACGCTTATACGCAGTGGTGTACACAGCTACTAATACCCACCCAATTATCTATCGGAGTTAATTTATTTTAAAGGGTAAGTTACTTTTACATTGTAATTATCGAAAATTAAGCACCACCTTGACCAAGTCCTAAGGAGCTGCCCGTAATTTGTATGTTTCCTTGTTGCGTAATATTATTCATACCAGCAGTACCTGTGGAATCTTTAAAATCAGTACCTTGTAAATAATTTGATGAATGATTAGTAGCACGTAAATGAGTGCTTCGTGAGTTAATTTCAACGTTTTGTAAGCGATTATGGCTCTAAGGTTTGACGCTTACTTTTATGCAGGATGGCCTGAATTTACTCGTTTAAGGATGTGCAATGAGTTGAGTCCTTTGCTTCTGCTCAAAATGGAAATTGGAAGATGATTATTATTACAACAAAATTCGGTACTATAAATATAACGTGATGCGTCTCCACGTGGAAAGCTGTAACTGTAAAAAGAAGTTGGTTCATTTTTTTCAGCTTCTGCAGACGGTGTAAAAGAGAAGGTAATTGGTAAAGAAATTGCAGCAAGACGAGCCTTATTTAGATCATCAGATGTAATAAGATTCTCATCAAGCTTAAAATTCTTACTAAGCTGAAAGGATCTGAGATTATTCAATAATTGATTGCGTTGAAAATCATCCACCTGGCAAATCCGAGCAACGGTGCGAATTGAGGATCCAAGTAAATTTGATAAGCCATATTTTTGGCTAGAGTAGACATCAGATCTGAAGTATAAGTGGACTGAGACAGGTCGCTCTCCATGGCGGACTGAATTTGTTGGACCGTGCTCTTCTCGTAGAAGTAGCTTAGAAGAGCAGTCGTAGCAACGATGCTAAAGGTCAGGCTTGCCGAGATGATAAGGATATATTTCGTCAAGGTGCCAGAGGAAGTCAGAATTTGTCTAAGCCTTCGCTGAGCATCGATCATAAGGGAACTAGCGTAAGCCCTTTTGCTTCCCCAAGGGTGCAAAAGGGCAGTACGCTGATGTTCTTCAAGTTATGAATGAACTGGGCATAGACTTGCCCAAATTGTTTCCGCTCGTTCCTTAAGCAGAATGGATTCTGCAAATCGAGTGGATTGGTTAGCCGCTAATTCGTATGGACTTGGGCCTAACTCGCATACAAAGGGAAATGCTCCATCCGATCCACTGCCGTCTAATGGCTTTGCTTCCTCCAGCCAATACTGCATGCCCTTACTCCACCATTTGCTAAAGCGGTCAAGCAGAGGTTCATTCTGCACGCTCACTTGAATCTGTTGACCATTGGATAGGCGTGCGTGGATACAGGAGGTCCTCTGAAGTAGGAGATCAAATAAAGGCTCTGCCTTCTCCTCATATTGAGGGAGAAATCCGTCCATTTCTCCCCCGATAATATAATGAGAGAAGTCGATTGTCAGTCGGAGTCCAGGGAGCGCCTCGACATAGCCTGCTGTTCGCAGCAAATCCTGTGTAATTCTGCCTCTATGGGTCTCAACGAAGTGTGGAACGGAGAAGCGATGCGCTTCTTCGTCAAGCTCTGTAAGCAGCCGCAACGCAGCATCGCCGGTAACGAAGCTGTCTACCACCTGAGAGTTGACATATTGCGCTCCGAATTCTTTGGCTTCTTCTAGCAATACCCGGAGATCCGATGCGCTGCCGGGGAAACCGCCTGTACCAAAGCTGAAGTCGTAATCATCAAGCAGCCTTCTCCATTTCTCTCGTTCTTCCTTAGCGGGTATACCGCCGAATATACCGGTAAAGCCCGCCTTCGCGATTTGCTCGAATTTCTCCTCAACCGTCCACTCCCTGCTTCCATTGCCTAACCCGATCATGGACCACCATGCCTGCTGAACCTCAAGACGAACGGGGGAGGGCTGCAAGCTATTTTTACTCACGCCAGAAGTCCTCGTGCGGATAGCGGAAGCTGTCCGGCTTCACTGCCTTCTGAATAGCTAGAGCGCCTTCCGGCTCATACTGAAACGCTTCCTCTGCCAATCCATAGCTTGTTTGCTTGCGCAGCTCAATACATTCCAGCAGCATCTGTTGCTTGAGTGGCAAATACTCAAGCGTATGCGGTCCGAATTCGGCTTCAATCTCGCCTGGACGAAATTCGAAGTAAACCGTGCGTCTCAGCGCATTGCCGTCGCCTGCAGGCGAGCCGTGCAGAACGGTAATATCATGCAAGATGGCGTCGCCCGCCTCAAGCGGAACTGGAATGGCATCTGACGTATCGAAGCCTTCCCGCTTGCAACGATCGTAGGAATCCTGAACCGTCCATTTGTTACTGCCCGGAATGACCCAAAGACAAGATTTCAGATCAGCGGGGTCCAGATAGAAATCTACATTGAATATCGGCCTCTTGTCCTCGCAGCCAGCCGGCATCTCGGCATCGCGATGCCAAGGTACGATAATGCCTTCATTGGGCATCTTTACAACCATGGAATCCCAAGTTGGAATAAAGCTCTTGCCTTGCAGTTTTTCGACAGAACGCAGAATGAAAGGATGACCCATTAAAGCTCTGAGCGCAGGCTGTTTCTCTACGACATATTCGATTCGCTTGAGTACGCTTTCTCCCGATTTTCCGCCCTTACCATACTGGTAGTCCTTATTTTGTCCACCCGCCATGCCCTTTTCCAGCTCTTGCTGCATCCCAGCTTGAACGATTTCCAGCTCTTCGCCCTTTAGTACATTCTTGATGACTAGGAAGCCATTATCCAGAAAAAACTGCTTTTGCTCCTCGGTAATAACCGTTTGTAATGCCGCATCTGCCTCAATAAGCTTAAGACCTGAATTGTTCATAAGAGTCACTCCTCAGCAAATTTTGTAGCGGGATTTCATCATCCCTATGCCTCTATTGTAGAGCGGAACGCAGCATTTGTATTTAGCCTGATCTCATGAATAGGTTTCCAATATCACCGGATTAAATATTTCATTTCCGGGGAAATTACATGCTATAATTTAGCCGTATAAAGGTATGAAAAGGACTGCGAGGGATGTTATAGAATGAATGAAAAAATTGAAGTTGCCAATTATCAATTGATCGAATGGAATCCAGAGGATACTCTCGCCATTATGGAAAATTATTATTTTCCTCCGTATATTACGCTCGCGCACAGCTTTCACGCGCCGGCAGGCTGGGGAATCGAGAATCGGATACTGAATCAATATGCGCTACAGTATGTCGTAAAGGGCGTTGCAGAATATCCGGTAGGGGAACACCGCTATTTGACACAGGAAGGCGATTTGCTCTTTCATCGTCCTGGCGAAGTTCATTCTATTCGTACAATCGATGGAAGCCCCTATGTGTGCATTTCTATTGTATTTCATATGGGACTGACGGCATTTCCATTTCACGAGCTGCTGGAGCACAAGCATATGCTGGGAAATTTCCGTGGACATGCCATCGAACGTATGCTGACGGAGCTTGTTCATCTGTATCAACAGCCCGGATTACCCGCACAGCTCCAATGTCAAGGCTTGCTCATGCGAATTATGGGAAGCATGGCCGAATTTCAGCATCGGATTGAAAATAAGGAGCCTGCTAATCTGGCCAAGATGGTTCTGGTCAAAAATCATATACTTAATCATTACGAACGGGATCTAAGGCATCAGGAGCTGGAGAGAGTATGCGGTCTAACGCGAAATACAATCATCCAAGGCTTCAAAAAAATATTCGGAATGTCGCCTATGCAGTACCTCATATGGGTGCGCATCCAGAAAGCGAAGGAGCTTGCCATTCAAACGGATCTTTCTGTTGGAGAAATTGCTCAGAGTGTCGGCTATTCGGATGTGCATACCTTCGGGAAGATGTTCAAGAAAAAGACGGGAGTAAGCCTGACGCAATACTGTAGTTCCTTGACGACTCAATATTTGAACACCAAGGCTCGTATTGCGGACAACATGAACAAGGACGGAAGGGGACTTAAGGGATAGACATGAATAAACTTGTACATCTATTAAGAGACGGGTTTAAAAATAAAAAAATAAGGTCCAAAATCATGCTTATCTACATGCCTCTGCTGCTTTTGCCTTTGTTCGTGCTTGGTTATACGGCTAACGCTATTTATTCCAAAGCTATCATTCATCAAACGACACAGAGCTTCGCGGATAATTCGGCCCTTATCATCAATCGGTTGAATGGCATGCTGACGAACGCGGGAAGCTGCGCGAATATGTTAGCCTTGAATCTCAATCGCATTCTGGGAGCGCCGGAGCCTGTTGYGGAGGATGCAGCGTTTGATCTGCCTAGATACAATGCCATTACAACAGAGCTGGCTTTGGCAATTGTCATCTTTCCTGATGTGGATTCTATCGCATTTGTTGATCATTCAGGAAGGATCTATGGATCGGATATTTGGATGGAGGGTAATAAGGATACCGTAATGGCAAGTCAGGCTTATGAGACCATTATGGCAACAAACGGAGTGAACAAATGGCTGCCGATGGAGAAGAGGAATTTTCTATCTAGGGATAACAACAGACCCGTGCTTACGCTAGGCAAGCATCTATATGATATCCGCTCAGGCAATCACTTGGGTATTCTATTTCTCAATGTTAAAGAAGACACTTTATCCTCCGTCCTCAAGGAGATGAAAGGACATCCTACGGGACAATATTTTATTGCGAATCAACGAGGCATCGTTGTGTCCTCACCGGATAAAGAAAAGCTGCTGCAACCTATTGAATCCGAGCCTATCCAAACATGGGTCAATGCTCATGATGATTCTTCGGATATTCAAGTCATTGACGAAGAACAGCAGCTACTTGCCGTTCGCAGCTTTCCTCAGCTTGGTTGGAAGCTGGTGAGCGCAACCTCGTTAGGCTCGCTGACAGCTGGACTGGAGAGCTTGCAGTGGACGCTGCTCACAATTGCCGTGATATGCAGTGTTGCCGCAATAATTGTGTCTACGTACTTGTCCAAGGTTATCGCGCTGCCGATTGTGGAGCTGGCTCGAAGCATGAAGGGCTTCCGCGAGGGCGATCTGAATATTCAATTGAAGGTTGCGACTAGAGATGAAATGGGCTACCTCGCTCTAGGATTTAATGAAATGCTTAGAAGGCTGAGGGAGCTTCTGGAGAACGTCATGCGAGAGCAGAGGCAAAAGCGCGAATATGAGCTGGCTCTGATCCAGTCTCAGATTAAGCCGCACTTTTTGTACAACACGCTGGACGTAATCTATGCGCTGTCAACTATGGGGAGAAATACGGATGTACAAAGAACAACAAAAGCGCTTGCCGATTTCTATAGGGTTAGCTTAAGCGGAGGAAGAGAGCATATCCGGCTTGAGGAGGAGCTTAGAAATGTCAGAGATTATCTGGCGATTCAACAAATCCGATATTCCGATGTGTTCACCTATGAAATTGATGTCGACAAGTCCATTCTGCAAGCTTCCATTCTGAAGCTGACGCTTCAGCCGCTGATTGAAAACGCGATATACCACGGGCTTAAGGAACAGACACATATGGGCAAATTGCTCATCAAAGGGTATCGTTCCGGTAATCGAATCGTCATTGAAGTTGCCGATGACGGCGTGGGAATGTCAGAGGAAAAGTTAAGAGGGCTTCTTAAGGAGGGAAGAGAAGCTTCCGAGCACACATCATTCGGGTTGTTGAATGTAGATAACCGTTTAAAGCTTACTTACGGAAGTCTATACGGACTACAGATTAGGAGCGAATGGGGGGAAGGCACGGTTATACTGGTCAATCTGCCTGATGTCGAAACAGAGGAAAGGGATGGATTGAAATGATAAAGGTTATGATCGTCGATGATGAAATGATCTTTCGCGACTATCTGCGAATCTTGCTGCCATGGGAGGATTACGGTATGGAAGTCGTTGCGGAAGCCCGCAACGGAGCAGACGCTCTGGAACAAGCAGAGCTCTGCAAGCCGGATATTATGCTCGTGGACATCAGCATGCCTATCATGGACGGCTTGCAGCTTACTGAGCAATTGAAGAAATCGTTGCCCGAAACGGTGGTCGTGCTTGTGACGGGACATAATGAATTCGAATACGCTCGCAAGGCGATCAAGTTGGGCGTGCAGGATTATATTCTAAAACCGTTTACGAAGGAAGAACTGCTCCTTACGCTCATCCATATCAATTCCGATATTCATAAAGCGCATGAGATTAAGCTAACCTTGAAAGCAAATGAGACCATGCTGAACGAATGGACGTTAAACAGGCTTCTGATGAACGAATTGCTGGATTCGGAGGAAACCAGGGATAGACTGGCTGCTCTGYACCTGCATGCAGCCTCCTTATATACGTATCAAGTGGCATGTATAGAGATCGACCATTTAGAGATGAATTGGAACAGCAGTAGTGATCGAGAGCTCTGGAAATTTGCTGTTACGAACATATTGAATGAAACCTTGCATTTAGAAGGAAAGCTGATCGTCTTTAACGGCCCTGAGGGCAGAATTATCTGCATATACGCGTTGGAAGACATGCAATCAGGAGCCTTTATTAACGGCTTTGAACAATTAAAGGAGCTTATCAAGAAGTATCTGAAATTAACCATCACCATAGGTGTAGGCGGAGCGTATCCCTTACATGACGGCATAAGGCGTTCCTATAACGAGGCGATTGATGCCTTGCACAACAAATTTGTTATTGGCAACGATAGCGTTATTGTACATAACGAGAGACGCATCAATGCCGGGCAATGGTCATCTGGCATTGTCAATTCACAGCGTCAGGAAGAGCTGCAGCTTGCTCTGAGATTGATGGATATGCAAGCCGTTGAGACTCATCTGCAAGAAATCTTTGGGACGATGAAGGGACAAAGCTTATCTATCGATTATGTGTATGTAATTTGCATGGGACTTGTGTCAACCTGCTTGTCCCACCTTACAGAAAATGGTCATCCCGTCGAGGATTGCTTTGGCGAACACTTCTATCCCTACAGCATCATTACGAAGAAGCAATCCATTGATGAAACAGCCAGTTGGATATTGGAGCTCCATCTCAAGGTCATTGACTACATGAAGCTGCACAGATTGACGAAATCGGACAAAATTGCGGATTTAGCACAGCAATATATTCATGAACATTATGGAGATCCCGAGCTGAAGGTGGAGCAAATTGCACAGCATGTCTTCATTAATGCAAGTTATCTCAGAGCAATCTTCAAGAAGGCGCACGGCGTGACGGTAACGGATTATGTTACTAAGACGCGCATGCACACGGCTAAGGATTTGTTGCTCTCTGGAGATATGAAGGTTTCGGATGTGTCGACAAAGGTGGGCTACAATGATCCTGCGTATTTCTCTCGCGCCTTTAAAAAATATTACGGGTATGCCCCAAGCGAATTGGATTATACGCTAAACACCTGAACAAAATGGATAGAAGTTGCTCAGATAATCCAAGTCGGAAGCAGATATTCCATTAATTTCACAAGGCTCTCCAGCTATACTTGGCATGTAGAGGAACAACGAATTTTCTGGGGAGGGTCATGACAATGAAAAAAGGATTATTGGGAGTACTCAGTTTGATTCTGGTCTTCACGCTTGCAGCCTGCGGAAGCGACAACAGCACCAATACAAACGGGTCCAACGCAAGCAATGGCGGAGAGGGCGAGAAGAAAACAAAGCTTCGCATCTACGCGCAATACTCGGATGAGGATACGAAAGGCTACTACGATTATGCGGTAGCGGAGCTCGCCAAGGAAATGCCGAATGTAGAGCTTGAGCTTGAAATTCAAGCGCAGGATGACGGCCAAAAGTTAAAGTCCTATGCTGCAACCGGCAATTTGCCGGACATCTTCAATGCCGGCTTGGATCAGATCAGCGTTTTTCGCAAATCCAATAACATTCTTGAGCTTGACAAATATGTAGATCAATTCGGCTTCAAAGAAAAAATGCAGCCAAGCGCTATGAATACCTTGTATGCGGATGACAATCATGTCTACGCATTCCCGTATGCGGGCAATGAATTTATTCTGCTCTATTACAACAAAGAGTTGTTCGAGAAAAATAAAGTGAAGGTTCCTACGACAAAAGAAGAGCTATTGGCTGCCGTTGATGCTTTTAATGCAGCAGGGATAACCCCAATGTCTATCTTCGCGAAAGAAAAGTGGCCCAATGTTGCACTGTATGATGTATTTGCAACAAGATACAATTCAAAGGGCATCAGCGCGCTTGACAGCGGAGAAGCCAAGCCATCTGACGAGGCTTATGTGAAGGCGGCTCAAGATGTGATCGATTTGGTCAAAGCAGGTATGTTCCCTAAAGGAGCGACCAACCTGAACTACGACCAAGCTGCGGCTCTGTTCCACGAAGGCAAAGCGGCAATGTTCATTAATGGCCAATGGGAAATCGAAGCTTCAACAAAGGCGCTGGGAGATAAAGTAGGGTATATGTATTATCCGGCTCCGGACTCCGCTTCTTATGAGCAGAACAAATATGCCTTCAGCGGCGGCGGCAACCCTGGCGGCTTCGCGGTCTCGGCTAATACACCTGATAAGGATCTGGCTGCAGAGGTAGCTAGCTTTATGGCACTGAAATATGCAGAATTCAAATTTACGCAAAAAGGAAGCCCGATTGTAGCGACGAAGGTCGATAAGGAAATCGTCAAGGCATTTGATCCTATGATGACGACTCTGAATGAGGATATTCCTAAGATTACAAGCACGACTTCGTTTGCTTGGGGCTTGTCCAACTCCAAATTCAAAGCGGCAATCGARGATTCTAGTCAAGCATTGCTCAGCGGAGGATATACGGCCGAACAGTTTGTCAGCGACTTGGAAAGCGCACTAAAGTAAAGTGTGAAACGTAAATAAGTATGCATGAAGCACATATAGGCCGAATTGGGCCTATATGTGCTAATGCTCCCGATTTATGGGCTGTCCGAAGGGAGATCTACTGAAATGAATAAATTTATGGGGAATAAAACAGCGATTGCGATCTTTATTCTGCCCACTTTGCTGCTGTTCAGCGTGCTTGTGTTTTGGCCGATTGTTCAAGTCTTTTATCGCAGTATGTTTGAATGGGACGGATTGACGACAGGAGAATTTTTATTTCTCGACAACTACAGCCGATTGTTCCAGGATCGGTTATTCTATACATCCCTATTTAATGGGTTGAAATTTGCGGCGGTTCTCGTTGTGCTTCAAATTACGATAGGAACGGTGCTGGCATTGACCATTTCCGATTCCATGGTGAAGGGACGTAAAATCCTTCGTATCAGCTTTTTTATCCCCGTTGTGCTCTCCATCACAGTTGTGTGTCAGCTATGGCTTGCCATGTATAACGGTGAATATGGATTGATTAACAAGCTGTTCGAGGCTATGGGCATCTCCTATCGCCAGGACTGGTTGACCGACAGTAAATCTGCGATTTGGGTCATTGCCATCGTTAATGCCTGGCAGTATATGGGCTATCACTTTGCTCTATTGCTTGCAGCGGCTCGTTCCATTCCGGAGCAATATATGGAGGCCGCGCGAATCGATGGCGCCGAACGCTGGAAGGCGCACTGGAAAATATCCATTCCGCTCATGGCTGAAACCTACAAGTTTTGCTTGGTGCTCGCGATTACCGGCGGACTCAACGCCTTCGCGAACATGTACATTATGACCGGCGGTGGACCGGGTACAAGCACCTATACGCTTACGTATATGATGTATCGTTCCGCATTCCGAGTAGGCGAATTCGGTTATGGAAGCGCCGCCGCGGCATTTCTGGTCATTGAGTGCTTGATCGTAACATTCGCAATTAATCGACTCATCGCTCGCGAGCGGATCGTGTATTAGGAGGCGGGCATATGTGGACCAGAATTAGAAGAAGTCAGCCGTTATTTCAATTATTTTTATGGCTATATGCACTCGTTTCCGTATATCCATTGATTTGGATGCTGTTTTATTCACTCAAGGACAACAATGAGATTTTTGTTACCAATCCATTTGGCTTTCCTACCAAACTGCGATTCGAAAATTATGTCTCCGCGCTGACGGAATTTAATGTTCCCCGTTACTTTATGAACAGTGTGCTTGTATCGGTCGTTACAGTCGTTGGAACCATCGCTTTGGCGGTGATGTTCGCATACGCCGTAGCCAGAATGAGATTCAAGGGCAAGACCGCCGTACAAATGTATATCGTTATCGGCATGTTCGTGCCCGTACAGGTCATTATGATTCCACTCGCTATTCTTGTGCGGGATTTCAATCTCACCAATACGTATATGTCGCTTATTCTTCCGTACATTGCCTTTAATGTATCCTTCTCTACGATGGTTTTCTACGGATTTTTCCGCTCCATCCCCTTCGAGCTAGAGGAATCGGCATGTATTGACGGAGCGACGATCTACCAAACATTTTGGAAGGTTATGCTCCCGATTGTGAAGCCTGCAATCGCAACGATGGTCATCTTTGTTTTCCTTGCGGCATGGAATGAGTTCCCCATTGCTCTAATGCTTATATCGCAGGAGGATCTAAAGACATTGCCGCTGGGTCTGTTGTTCTTCCAGGGACAGTTCACAACCGACTGGGGCGCTATGGGCGCGGCGATGACCATTGCTTCGCTGCCAACTGTGCTCGTCTATATCCTCTTTAGTGAGCAGGTCGAGAGGGCTATGACGGTCGGTTCTGCTGTGAAAGGGTAATGATTAAAATACGGCAAGAAATAAGTAATCTTGAAGTTGATTAGGAAGTGGCTAGGTGCGGGATATTATACACTCTCTGCGGTTTAGGGAAGCTGTGGAAATACTTAAGGATAAGCGGGATGAGAAGATATTTTAAGCTCCCTCAGAGAATAAGGTTTTTCTCACGAATACTCGCGAATTCTCAGGATTTCACATACAGATTGAAATAGGAGTTTAAATGATTACAAAACATGGGCTAGGAAGTTCCGTTTGAGGGCATGCGGGAATAGAAGGTGTTGGTCTATTTACAACATCTTCCACAGAAAGTTTTGCTGCACATCTTTCTCCACAAGGCCCTTGGGATTCACTCTCCCAAATCTCAACGGGTCTAAGCCCTTACATTCCTTCGTCCTATCTAACCAAGGTGTGGAGTCCGATCAACGTTAACGGAACGGGTCTAAGCCCTAAAGCGTAAAAATCTCGGTACTCCGTGCTTTCTTTGTGAAATCCTGCGAACGAGCTGATCTACGTGTCTGGGTTGCGAATTTAGTTGTTAAGCTGCTAGTGGTTGTTGAGCTTTATCCGCGGAGAAAGTTTGTCCTTCTCGCGCCATGGCTACAAGCATCCGAGCCAATTTCCCAATCAACTTCATCATGGACTGCATTTTCGTCATTCGTTTTACTTCAATATTGTGTGCATGCACGGCTTGGAATGCACGATTGTGAGATAAGAGGTGAAACACCGAGAAGTACAAATGCTTCCGTAGTAATGAGTTTCCTCGTTTGGTTAGCTTAATGTGCCCCTTATACTTACCAGAACTACGCTCCGCTAAGTTCAATCCAGCCTTTCGCAATAACTGATTTCCGTGAGACAGCTTACGTAAGTCCCCGCCAAATGCGAATATGGCAGCCATTGCAGGAAAGGAAACACCGACGGATCGAACGAGATCAGAACAGGGGATCTCAGGCAATAACTTTTCAATGATTTCGTCTGCTTCATCAATGATGTGGCAGATTCGTTCATATTCTTCGATGAGGTGCCTAAGTTCCCATTTGTCTTCTTCAAGGGCAGTAGCGTCTCCAACGCTATGTCTAGCGAGTGTTTGGAGCTGAATCSCCTTGTTCCTGCCTCGCACACCGCCAGGTCTAGCCATGTACACTCCCCAGGTTTGCACCATCTGCTCCGGAGTTAACTGTAATACGTCAGATGGGGCTGGGAAACGACGCAAAGTGGCTAATGAACGAGGACTAAAAATATCTTCGAACGCTTGCCTGTATTYTGGAAAACGGATATCCAGCCAGCGGTGGATTCTGTTCTTAATCCGTCCGGATTTAACAACCCAATGCTCTCTGTTTGTGACAATAACCCGCAAGCGGCAGAAGGTTTCTTCTTTTGGGGAGAAGGGCGTGTAGAATCCGCGACTCACTGCATCGGCAATGACCAAAGCGTCCTTTGGGTCATTTTTTGATGGGGAGTTGTCTCTGTTTTCCTTATTGCGTTTGGTCGTCATTGGATTGACAAGGACAACAGAAACCCCTTGATTCATCAACCAATGAGCGAGATTGAACCAGTAGTGACCGGTACTCTCCATTCCCACAACGACGTCATTCAAGTTGTGCATGTTCTGTAATTTACGAATACTACTAATTAAGTGCTCAAAGCCCGCATGGTCGTTCGAAAACATAATGGGGCGATTGGTGAGGACAATACCTCGAAAGTTAATAGCTTGAGCAGCATGTTTCTCTTTGGCAATGTCGATGCCAATGACAAGAGTAGAAGTGGAAACACGTTCTACACGTTGATTTTGAGCTTTAATTAGTCTAGACTTCATGATAACGCCTCCTAAGGTGAGTTCTGAGGGCTCCAACCCAGTACATACTCATCCTAGCGGGGCGTTCGTTTTTCTGCAAATCGAATCTACTAACACCTACAGGAATGTTAACGGG
>NZ_JBFRDK010000190.1:0-18774 GCF_052113545.1 Paenibacillus sp. TAF43_2 | reverse complement strand
ATATTAAGCTCAAGCAGTACACCTAACAATCCGATTAAATTGTATCGGTAATTTTCTTTATTTTTTTCAAACTCACGAATGTATTGAAGCAATGCGGCATGTTGTTTTTCTGATAAAGCAATCTTCAGAAGAAYACAGCGCGTATTAGGGAAATATCGAAACGTCCCAGTATAGACGTTTTCTTTGACAAATCCAGCGATTAACGGGTTGTTCGCACGTTTACGCCCAAAGCTGTATATATTCTTTAGATTTATATCCAGTGCAAGTGAAGCGTGATTATAGGGTGCACCAGTAAATAATTTGATCATTCGAGTAAACCATGTGCCCGTGTCCGTAAGCAGCACATAAATATTGCTATTAGTTTCTTCATCTATTCTAGTTTCTGACATGATGCTCACCTCATTTATCGTAGAATATCCAGGTTATAGTTAGGCCGTTTTTGAGTTTAAGATATATGACACGATTTCGTTTATTAGCTTGGGTTGATTAACTGTTATGAATATAACAACAATATAACCACTCGAATAGTACTAACTCTATGTGGTACTGGCTCTAGTCAACCTAAAAAGACCAGCCACGAACACATTATCCATGTGTTGGGCTGATCCTATAAAAGTTTATTTTACAAATGACGCATATATATCATCTAAATACAAGCACTAGACCGTAGCTCTTAGACCTGTATACTTTTCTTTAGACGCGTTTTGAGTCCACTGCTTAAATATGGCTCTTATAATCTCTAAAACCGAACTCAGCGCATCATAGACGTTTCTGAGCGATGTTATAGGTTATTTACCGACATATGATTAGCAAATGCCTGTGCCTTCACTTCATTAGGCTTTATTTAAGCTGTATAACTGAACGCAAAAAAAGAAACCTCAACGCCAGCAGCGTTGAGGTTTTTGAATTTTAGTAAAGAGTCAAATACTGATCGCGTTCCCATTGGTGAACTTGTGTACGGTACATATCCCACTCGATTTCTTTAAGCTCGTAGAAATGTGCAAGAGCATGATCACCCAGCGCATCGCAGATGATATCACTTCTGAGCATTTCATCCAGTGCTTCTTTCAAATCAAGCGGTAAGCTCGGGATGCCTGCATCCTGACGCTCTTCCTCTGTCATAATATAGATGTTCCGATCTGTTGGTGCTGGTAAAGGTAGCTTGTTTTGAATGCCGTCAAGACCAGCTCTGAGCATTACAGCAAGTGCCAAATACGGGTTGGCAGCTGGATCAGGATTCCGTACTTCTACACGTGTGCTAAGACCGCGCGAAGCAGGAATACGGATCATTGGCGAGCGGTTGCTTGCAGACCATGCTACATAACAAGGCGCTTCATAACCAGGCACAAGACGTTTATAGGAGTTAATTGTTGGATTCGTAATAGCAGCCATTGCACGCGCATGAAGCAGGATTCCTGCCATGTAGTGACGAGCAGCAGCACTTAGGCCAAGCTTGTCCTTCTCATCGTAAAACACGTTTGTATCGCCTTTAAACAACGATTGGTGACAGTGCATACCCGAACCGTTCACGCCAAACAACGGTTTAGGCATAAATGATGCATGCAAGCCATGCTCGCGAGCAACTGTTTTTACGACTAGCTTAAATGTTTGAATTTGGTCAGCCGCTTTAATCGCATCGGCATATTTAAAGTCGATCTCATGCTGGCCTGGTGCCACTTCATGATGGGATGCTTCAATCTCGAAGCCCATTTCTTCAAGTGTCAAGACGATTTCACGGCGACAGTTCTCACCCATATCCATAGGCGCTAAGTCGAAGTAACCGCCTTGGTCATTAAGCTCAGTCGTAGGTTCACCGCGCTCATCTGTTTTGAACAAGAAAAATTCCGGTTCTGGACCAACGTTCATTGCTGTGTATCCTAGATCTTCTGCTTCCTTCAATGCACGTTTCAAAATACCGCGCGGATCTCCAGCGAATGGCGTTCCGTCTGGCATGTAAATATCACAGATCAAGCGAGCAACACGATCTTGTGTTACCCATGGGAATACAACCCATGTATCAAGATCAGGATACAGATACATATCTGATTCTTCAATACGTACATAACCTTCGATAGAAGAACCATCGAACATCATTTTGTTATCCAACGCTTTTTCAAGCTGGCTTACAGGAATTTCAACATTTTTAATTGTTCCGAGCAAATCCGTAAACTGCAAACGAATAAATCGAACATTTTGTTCCTGTGCTATACGTCTAATATCGTCTTTAGTGTAACTCACAGAATCATCTCCTTAGTTTGCGAAGCAATAGTTATCATGTTAAATTAGCGCTTATTTAAGAAACGAGTCAATTGTCCTTGAATTAGCGAAGCTTGTCCAGGTCTCTTCTCCAGCAATTGCTGTTTAAGCAGTCGGTGAAGCTGCTGATCGGATAGCTCACGGCGCTTCACTTCCGATTGCTCACTGACAATTGTCGCATCATCAGATTCCTTGGATACAGGATTCATTACTTGCTTAATGCCGGCGATATTAACGCCCTTCTCAATTAACGATTTAATTTCCAAAAGCCGTTCTACGTCATTAAATGAAAATAACCGCTGATTGCCTGCTGTTCTTGCAGGAACGATTAGTTCATGCTGCTCGTAATAACGGATTTGGCGGGCTGTTAAATCCGTCAGCTTCATAACGATGCCGATGGGAAATAAGGCCATATTTCTGCGAATATCATCAGCCATGTCGCATCAACCTTCCAGTCGCTCTTTTATATGTTCATTCTAACCGTTACAACGCAAATGTGTCAAGTTATGTAAGGTTTAATCACAATTAAACCACTGTCTACAAGGCGATATAATGCGGTTAAAACACCATATTTAGCGTGAGCATACGTCAGTCCACCCTGCATATATGCAATGTAAGGTTCGCGTATTGGAGCATCAGCTGATAGCTCTAAACTGCCTCCTTGAATGAACGTTCCTGCCGCCATAATGACAGCATTCTCATATCCAGGCATATCCCAAGGCTCGGGAACCACATGCGAATCAACAGCAGCTGCCTGCTGTATCCCTTGAACAAAAGCGATTAAATGATCAGCTTGTCCAAAACGAACCGCTTGGATGAGATCTGTACGCGGCTCATTCCATCTCGGTTTTGTTTCGAACCCAAGCTCTTCAAATAAAGCAGCAGCAAGCACACTTCCTTTGATCGCTTGTCCGACCAAATGAGGGGCTAAAAATAAACCTTGGAACATGGAGCGAAGCGTGCCTAACATTGCGCCTACCTCGCCGCCGATGCCCGGAGCAGTCAAGCGGTAAGCAGCAGCTTCGACGGCAAAAGCTTTCCCGGCAATATAACCACCCGTTTCAGCTAAGCCCCCGCCTGGGTTTTTGATAAGCGAGCCCGCCATCAAATCTACTCCAACTTGAGTAGGCTCGAGCAGCTCTGTAAATTCACCATAACAATTGTCCACAAAAACAATCAGGTCCGGCTTTATTGCTTTTACCCTATTTACGATAGTTTCAATCTCCGAAACGGTAAATGAAGCTCTCCAATCGTAACCACGCGAGCGCTGAATACCGATGACCTTCGTTTTTTCCGAGATCGCTTGCTCAATTTGAGCCCAGTCCAATCCACCATCCTCAAGGAGCGCTACCTCAGAATATTTCACGCCCCAATCCTGCAAGGAGCCCATGCCGTCTCCAGGCTTCCCGATAACTTTATGCAGCGTATCGTAAGGTCTTCCCGTAACGTACAGGAGCTCATCCCCAGGGCGCAGCACTCCAAATAAGGCACAGCTGATCGTATGTGTTCCAGAAACGAAATGCGGCCTAACGATAGCCRCTTCCGCTCCCATTACCTCTGCGTAAACAAGATCAAGTATTTCACGTCCGCGATCATTATAGCCATATCCCGTTGAACCGGTAAAATGAAAATCGCTTACTTTGTGATGTTGAAACGCTTCTATGACCTTCCACTGATTCCGCTCAGCTATCTTGTCAATGCTGCGAAAAGCTTCTGAGGCAAGCACCTCGGACTGCTCTGCTAGCTGCTCTAGGTGCTCCCATAGTCTTTGGTTTACATGTTGCCTGTTCATTATGATATCTTCTCCTTAAAGTTTTGCGCAGCAAAACTACTTCGTAAGCAAACCCTACTCAATATATTGTTTCAAACGATGACCGTGCTGCTCGTATTCCTGCTTACTCACATGAACGGTAAGTCGTAAGCTTTCTTCATTCACTTCTTGATTGATAACCTCACCGCTTCGATAAGCAAGTGCGATCAAATCTCCACGTTCTGCCGGTACGTTGAAGACTACTACGTCTCCGCTGAGCTTATCTTGCACGGTTTGCTTTAATAGCTCTAGATCCCCAGCATCGTACGCGCTGATGACAAGATTGTCGCCGCTAGTAATCGGCAAATCTGCTAATGAACCGTTATTTACACACATATCTTTCTTATTGTAGACCATAATATAGGGTTTATCCGCGGCGCCAAGCTCACCTAAAATTTTGTTAACGACTGCAATTTGCTCATCCCGCATTGGAGAGCTGCTGTCGATGACATGAAGCACTAGATCAGCCTCGCATACCTCTTCTAACGTCGCCCGAAATGCTGCTACAAGATCTGTCGGCAAGTTTTGAATAAAACCTACCGTATCTGTAAGTATAATTTCTCGGCCATTTGGCAGCTCAAGTGTTCTTGAGGTGGGATCAAGCGTTGCGAACAATTGATTTTCTACATACACATCTGCATGAGTAAGCTCGCGAAGCAGCGTCGATTTCCCGGCATTCGTATAGCCAACAAGAGCTACTTGAATGGCGCCGGATTTTTTGCGACGCTCGCGATGCAATTTACGGTGGCGTACAACCTCGTCAAGCACCGTCTTCAGGTCAAAAATCCGATCACGAATATGACGGCGATCCGTCTCGAGTTTCGTTTCACCTGGACCGCGGGTACCAATGCCTCCGCCAAGACGTGACAGGTTTTTGCTTTGTCCAGATAGACGCGGCAAAAGATAGCTGAGCTGGGCCAGCTCAACCTGAATAATACCTTCGCGCGTTTTGGCACGACCTGCGAAAATATCCAAAATCAGCTGGGTGCGGTCAACGATTTTCAAATCCAGTGATTCTTCCAAATTGCGAACCTGAGCGCCGGACAGCTCTTGATCAAAGATAGCCGTTGTAGCGCCCAGTTCATCAGCTAGAGCCTTTACTTCTTGTACTTTTCCTTTGCCGATAAACCATTTGGAATCGACGGTTTCTTTGTTTTGCGTAATGGTCGTCAGCACTTCAACCCCTGCTGTTTCCGTCAGCTGTACAAGCTCCTGCAGCGACAGCTCGGGGTCTCCGCCTTTCCGCTTGTCTTTTGACGTAACTAAGCTAATCAGTATCGCTTTTTCAATCATGTTCGTATTCGTATCGAATGTTATCTCGCTCATCTCATACTCCTTCTAAACTACGCAATCATATTGGTTTCGTGTCCCACTTTAAATCATCTGGTCTAATCGTCATTAATTCCTGCTTAGCGGGAACGGAACTGGCATACTGCGTAAGCAAACGAACGGCCTGAAACCTGATCGCTTTCTCTATTACATTTCGAACATACCTGGCATTGCTGAACGAGAACATGGTGTTTAGCTTTTCCTGCATTAAATGCTGTCTTAGTTTAAATATGGTCTGAGGCTGCAATATATAATCACGGTCCTTAGCCATGAGCTCACTAATCTGAATCAGTTGATCAACCGAATAATCCGGAAACTCGATTTGGATCGGAAAACGTGACGGCAAGCCTGGATTTGTGAGCAAAAAATCGTCGATTTCGGCAGGATAACCCGCAAGTATGAGCACAAAATGATTTTTGTGATCCTCCATTGCTTTTACAAGCGTATCGATCGCTTCCTTGCCAAAATCTTTTTCTCCGCCTCGAGCTAGACTGTACGCTTCATCAACAAACAACACTCCGCCGATTGCTTTTCGAACGAGATCTCGCGTCTTCTGAGCGGTATGTCCAATATATTCGCCAACAAGATCAGCTCGCTCCACCTCAATCAAATGTCCTTTGGTGAGTACACCCATCTTTTGAAACAGCTTCGCGACGATGCGGGCGATTGTTGTTTTTCCTGTCCCTGGATTGCCTTTAAAAATCATATGATACACATGAGAGCCGCCAAATAATCCTGCTTCAGAACGCATTCGGCTAATATAAAGCAACGCATATATTTCGTACACAAGAGATTTCACGTTGTCCATGCCAATCATCGGTTCAAGCTCTTTCTGAATGTCAGCATAATGATCGAYGCCCGGCAGCGGCTTCACTGCAGGCAGCGGTTCTGTCTCTAAAGCAGGAGCAGAGGCCCCAGTCTGAAATGTTTCTTGCGTTCTTAGGACCACATTGATTTGACGGGAAGGCCTTGCAGTGCCATTGCCGGATCCCGATTTGACGTGTCCACTCATCTGTGGCATCACCTATCCTTTGCTTCGAAAGCTGTAGCGGCTAACCGCACTACAAGTTTATTCTACTTTGCAGCAGCATATTAGCAGATTTACAGCTTCGAATCGGAAGAGTGAAATCCGAGACTAAGCAATAGAGAGTCGAGCTTCCACTTTGTAAAAGCTAGTACTTCACGCGACTCATTATAGACAGGATTTAGCACCTTTGACTTTGTACCAGCGACTTGAAACTGAACAAAATCAAGCTTTTTGGCTATCTCCGTCGATCTTGCAGCATGATAATCATGAGTGATGACAATTAGTGTTGACAGGCCTTGCTGCTCTGCGATCTTCTTGCTGAATTCAAGATTTTCGTACGTGCTGGTCGCTTTATTTTCTAGCAACAGCTTGTCAGCTGAAATACCTTTTGTTATGAGATAGTCCCTCATACCCTCGGCTTCTGTTTTCTTTGAACCGTTGCCATCCAATCCACCTGTCAAAATAAGCTTGTCTACCGTACCCGCCTTGTATAATTGCCAAGCAAGGTCAAGCCGTTCCTTCAGTGCTGGACTTGGCACATCATTCCACAAAGCAGCACCAAGAACGATGCCTGCATCCGATGGAACAAGCGGCTTATTCGTATCGAAACCATTAATTAACCACAGTAAATATCCACACCAGAACACGCCTGCACATATTAACCAGGCAACAACACGAAACAAGAGCAGCCACGGACGCTTTTTCTTCGATCTTCTGCGCGGGCTGCTCCTTGAGACGGTTGCCTTCCTCATGATTCGCTTAATTCCCCGGTTTTTGCAAGCAAGCTCTTGCGATGCTTAAGGCTCAGCGTAAAATACCGGAACCGTCCGTTTCGTATGCTCGATAGTAATTTTCCTGCTGTTTTGCGAGCAAGTGCAACATCCTTGCCATTAACATCACCTTGCCTTAAGGCATCCTCCAGCTCATCCTCGTCCATGAGAAATACCTCGCCGCTAGGCAGCACAACCACGTCCAAATATAAATCATCGAACCAAGGCACCTGCTGATCGGTTAAGCCTTGCGTTTTGCAAACATCGATATACCATTGCACGACGCGTCCCTTGTCGTCAAACATCGTCGTGACGACAAAATGCTCGCCTCTAGGAAAATGCTGCATCCACAAGTATCCGCGATCTGCCAAACATAATCTACGTCCGTTATATTCCTTCCATAACGGCTCACGCAATTCATGAATCCGGTAAAACGTCACGAGACCTTTGAACTCTTCACCGTCCAGCGCTAGGCACGTATAGCTCTTACGCAAGATACGCCGCCAGTTAGYTCGGTCTGAAAATTTTCTCTTCATACGGAACGTACCCTTCCGTTCATTTGGGAAAAGCTCGCAAGCAACCTGCACAGCTCTTCTTGGCTTTGTTTACACAACGAACATTTTGCGACCAACGACAGTTGAAATTTACCTATAAAAAAAGATTACCATAACTTAACGTCCATCTCCAGCCGACAGCCAAAATAAACCAAGCTCTTTGCCATAAAATAAAAAGAATACCGCCCCGAAAGGCGGTATTCCTCTTATTGCTCAACGATTTCAATCGAATCAATGACGATCTTTTCAGTTGGCAAGTTGTTTTTCAAAGGTGTCTTCGAAATGGCTTTTACAACATCCATGCCACTCTCCACCTTGCCGAAAATCGTATAATTAGGCTCGCGGTTTAAATTTGCAGCATCAGGTCCCGTGCAAATAAAAAATTGGCTGCCACCCGAATTAGGCTTGCTTGCGTTTGCCATCGCAACAATTCCTTCTTCGTATTTCATTTCCGAGCTTAGTTCATCTGGAATTGAATAACCTGGAGTACCGTATCCGTTTCCTTTTGGATCTCCGCCTTGAATCATGAAAGACTCAATAATACGGTGAAATGTTAATCCATCATAAAAGCCTTCTCGAGCGAGAAAAACAAAATTGTTCACCGTTACCGGCGCGTCTTCCGTAAACAGCTTGACTGTAAAATCGCCTTTAGTCGTTTTAAACTTTGCTAAGTACGACTTGTCGAGATCAATCTGCATATCAGGCATCTTGTCCCAGTTCATCAACTTGGCTGAAGCTGAAGCACTATCCCTTCCTGACCCATCCTTGCCGCAGCCAGCTATAACCATAACTGCTGAGACAACAATGATTAAATACAAGAATGGTGCTCTCTTTCTATTCGCCATTGCTAACCACCCGTTTCTTACGTATTGCCGCCGGTTTCAGTATTTCCTAGAGCATTGTTGCTGTTGTTCGTATTTGTGCCAGTGCTTGGAGTTGGCGTCGGTGTTGGTTCACCCGTTCCGTTTCCAGGTCCTGGCGGCTCAGTTGTTCCTGGACCTGTACCATCAGTTGGAGGCAGCGTCGGTTCTCCATCACCGCCTTCTACTGGAGGTGTGGGCTCCACTCCGCCCGGCTCATCTGGATTCGGCTCCATTGGCACATCCGGATTCACATCTGTTTCAGGAATGCTGATCTTAACTTTTTGAGATGGAGCACTTTCCAAATCCTGCTCAGCATCATAAGCCACAACATAATATTCATAGGTCATTCCCGGGAATGCACTCATATCATCTACCCCTGTGGAAGTGAGCGAGTCTACGAAGCGGATGAAGTCACTTTCTGAAGCTTCCTTGCGGTAAACCTGATAAGTGACCTTTCCATCCTGATACGGATCCCACGACAATTGAACCTTCATTTCTTCTGGAATAAATACTGCTTTAAAATTTGTTATCGTTGCCGGCGGTTTATTTTCTTTAATGCCTTGCGGTTTCTTAAAGCTTGACTTCGCTACATCATTCATTGCAGGTTTCATAACCTTGGAGAACATGGAAGCAGCTTGACTGCTGCCTGTCTTAAGGATATGTTCCACATTTGTCTTATCGTATCCCATCCATACGGCTGCTGTCCACTCCGGCGTGTAGCCAACAAACCAGGCATCCCGAATACCCGAGCCTTTGTAGCCTGGAATACCATGCTGAGTAGTACCCGTTTTCCCTGCCAATGGACGATCAATTGCTGCTCTTGTACCCGTACCGCCCTTTTGTACAACCGTCTGCATCATCTCCGTCAAATAATAGGCAGTGCTTTCAGACATGAGCTGCTTGGAAGGTGGAGCTTTATATTCGTATTTATAATTATTTTTGCCTTCAATCTTCGAAATCGCATGAGGATCAACAGATCTGCCGCCGTTCGCAAACACGCTGTAAGCTGTTGCCATTTGCATAGGCGTTGCACCTTTGGACAAGCCCCCAAGTGCTGCTGTTAAATTACGATCATCTTTCTCAAGCTCGATGCCAAGCTTGCTTGAAAAAGCAAACCCTTGCTTCAAGCCTACTTGATTCAGCATCCAAACGGAGGCAAGATTTCGAGAATCCTTAATCGCCTGCTGCATCGTAACTGCAGTTGCTCCCCATCTATCCGTCGGGCAATAGCTGCCGTAACATTTCTTGTCATTTGCAAGTACAGTCCATGGATAATACTTGCCCGTCTCAAGAGCAGGACCATATGAGATAATCGGTTTGAAAGCTGAACCTGGCTGGCGAGGAACCTCTACCCGGTTAAGTCCCTTTTTCACGTAATCTCTGCCGCCTGTTAAGGCTTGAATCGTGCCATCGCGGTGATCAATAATGATCATTGCGCCTTGCACCTGTTGGTCATCCTTGCTCTTCTCAAAGTTGTCATCATCGTTAAACTGTGTATCCATCGTATCTTGTGCTTGCGGGTTTAGCGACGTATAAATCCGGAAACCGCCRATCCGAAGCTCTTCCTCGGATTTCCCAGTCTTCTCCATCGCTTCTTCAACCACATAATCAATAAATGCTGGATACTTTTCGGTATTTCTTTCTTCATGATTTTTAGGAATTTCATACACGACCGCTTTCGCTTCTTCCATCTCTGCTGCCGTAATCAAGCCTTGATCGAACATAAGCTTAAGCACAACTGCTCTTCTGTTCATCGAATCCTCAGGATGATTGATTGGATTGTAGCGGTTCGGCGCTTTCGGCATAGCGGCAATAGTAGCAATCTGCCAAAGCTCCAGCTTATCAAGATCAGTGTCAAAATAATACTTCGCTGCTTCCTTAACGCCATGTACTCTCTTGCCAAAAAATATTCGATTCAAATACATCGTTAAGATTTCCTGCTTGGTCATTTTGTGCTCAAGCGCTACCGCAATCGATGCTTCCGTTGCTTTACGGAAAAACGTCTTATCCGCGGTTAGAAATACGTTTTTGGCAAGCTGCTGGGTAATCGTACTCGCTCCCTCAACAGCGCTGCGTGCGATAACGTCCTTCACAACAGCACGTCCGATAGCAAAAAAATCGATTCCTGAATGCTCATAGAAACGTTGGTCTTCTGTTGCAACAATAGCATCAAGCAGTTGCTTTGGAATTTCCGAAAATTCAGCAATCTCACGATTTTCATTTGGATCGGACAATCGTGAAATTTCATTCCCATTCACATCATAAATGATGGATGCTTCACCCATAGTCAGCTTGTTCGCATTTTCAGTCAGAACTCGTTCACCGTTCAATACGATAAGCAAGTATCCAATCAAGCCGCATACAATGGCGATTATAGCGGTGAAAAATAATCCATAAAACCATTTCTTTCCTGATATCTTCTTTTTCTTCTTTTGTTTAGAAGTTTTAGGTGCAGTTGTTTTGCTTGGTCGTTCAGCCATAGCCGACTCCCCTCCTGTTGTTCAATTGTCTGTCTAATCTAGTTTTACCACAAAATGAAAAGAGCAACCCAGCTTGGAGCGGGCTTTAATAACGCCCCGAATTTGGAAGCCATTCATTAAAAAAACCGTAACCGGTATGTTGTCTTTGCGAAGCTGATTCAGGAACGTATCTTGAATATTGATCGATTTGTTCATTGGACGTTACCCCCGTCTTAAAAAGATTGATTAGAAGTATATTCAAGATTAACTTGAAACTTTCCTGCTATTATATCATGAACAGATTGCAAATTGTTGTGAAAATTTTCCCCCATATCAATCCAATGAATGTCTTTCATATGACGGAACCAGGAAAGCTGGCGTTTTGCAAACCTTCTCGTATCTCTTTTCAGTAGCTCTACCGCTGCTTCCAATGAGCATTCTCCCTGTAAATATTGTGCAATCTCTTTGTAGCCAAGACCCTGCATAGCAACCGCTGCAGGCGGCAAATCTCTCTCAAGTAGGCGCCTCACCTCATCTACTAAACCTAGCTTCATCATCTCATCTATCCGCAGCTCTATTCTACGATACAACTCCGCACGGTCCATAGTCAAACCGATGATGCAAAGATCATATGGAGACACCTTAGTTTGGCCGGCTTGCTGATCGGAGAAGGTTTGTCCAGTCATGTGATAAACTTCCAGCGCACGGATGACGCGGCGCATGTCATTTGGGTGCAATCTCTGCCCTGCTGGAGGGTCGATAGCAGCTAAGCGCGCATGCAAAGCTTCTGCGCCAAATTCAGCCGCATAATGCTCTTGCTCTTGCCGGAATGCAGCATCCGAACCAATTTCTGCAAACTGAAACTGATAACAAACAGACTCCACATATAAGCCAGTACCCCCAACGATAAACGGCAGCTTTCCTCGCTCCGATATTTCCGCGATCGCTTTCGTTGCTCCTGCTTGAAAATCAGCAGCAGAATATGCTTCGTCCGGCTCACAAATGTCGATAAGGTGATGAGGAATCCCTTCACGCTCTTCAAGTCCGATTTTGGCAGTACCAATATCCATGCCGCGATAAACCTGCATGGAATCGCCCGATATGATCTCCGCATTCCAGGCTTTTGCAATATCTAAGCTCATTCGTGTTTTGCCTACAGCTGTAGGACCAATGAGGACCAGCAATGGCTGCTTACGAATCGGAAGCCCTTCTTGATCTAACTGCGTATTGTTTATTTCTTCACTCAAAGCTTTATCACTCCATATGCAATTTTCGAAGTATTCACATGCTTGCGTTCAAATCCGAGTCTTGCAAATTCACCGCTAGCTTGATGCTCCTTTAAAACTACGCTTTTTCTTGCTACACGCTTTGCTTGCTCAATTACTTCATGCGACAAAGCGTCCATATTTGCAATGCCGCGAAGCGGCTCCATCGAGCTGGATTCGTTAATCGGTTTACGGAACATAGGGTCAAAATAAACGATATCTACACTATTGTCAGGCAATCCTTTTAAGTATTCCAAATGATTCAAGCACTTCATGTCAATACGTCTCATTGCCTCATTCACATCAGGAAGGCTAGTTTCATAACCAGCTAGACCCTCTCGAACGATAGCGCATAAGATAGGCTCGCTCTCAATCGCGGTAACAGCTCCTTTAGGTCCAGAGGCATATGAAAACACTAGAGAATCCGAAGCAAGGCCTGCTGTGCAATCAATGATTTGATCTCCTTCCAAACATCCCGAAAGCTGGATAAGAGGATCTGTTTCACCGCGCCGCAGCCGTTTTACCCGCACATATGCCATGCTGGGGTGAAAATAAAGCGGCGTCTCTGATTGTCCGTCATAATAACGAACCTCTTCTTCGGTTACGACAATTAGCTGACTGTCATCGCTTAACGATAACAATTTGTTGACCGTTAAGTTTCCGCGTGCTTTGAGCGAAGCGGCTAGCTCTTCAGAAAGCCGGCTTGCTTGCTCCAAAGCCCGTTCTGAAGGCTTAGCCGTCGTTGTAACAATCAAGACATCACCCGCTTGAACATTTTTTCGAGCTGATAGGTCGATAGATGCACAATGATTGGGCGGCCATGCGGACAAGTATAGGGCTGTTTGCAGCTTGCAAGTCTTGTCAAGAGTGTCTCGCCTTCCTCACGGTTCATACGATCATTTGCTTTAATGGAGGCTTTGCATGCGCACATAATGGCCGCCTTTTCCCTAAGCTTGCCGATATCAATCGTTTTTCGCTCGGAGATGAGCAGTTCTGCCATTTCCTCAAGCAAGGATTGCTCCTCGCCTTGAGGCATCCATTCCGGGTAGGAACGAACGAGAAACGTTTGAGGACCGAAGGACTCCAGCTCCACGCCTGCTTGCGCGAACATAGGAATAAGGTCCTTTAATTGCATCGCTTCTCCTGCTGTAAATTCAAGTGTTAAAGGAACAAGCAATTGTTGGCTAGCTGCCTCAGGATTTCCGAATTTTTGAAAGAAATATTCATAATTGATCCGTTCATGCGCAGCATGCTGATCGATTAAATAAAGACCATCCTCCGATTGCGCTACAATGTAGGTGCCGTGGTGCTGTCCAATCCAGTGAAGTTCAGGAAAGGATGGTTGATCCTCTACTGTTTCTTCTTCTGATGGCAGCTCGGCGATCATGGCTTGAACTACTGGCGCCTGCGCCTCATCAAAAAGGTCCTCTTGCGGCASATCCGCCTGGTAAGCTCGAGCCTCAGCGAATTCAAGGGTCACAGCGGCTTCTTGAGCAGCGTTCTGTAACGAATCAGTGTCTAAGGCTGTTTCAAGTGATTTTAGATTAGAATCCGAATCTTTAGACGCTTGCTCCATATGCGTGGGAGCTTCACGGACAGTAAAGCTGTCAATAGGAAACGTTGGAGGAGGAGCATATAACTTCTCTGCCGCATTCCTAGGAACATATTCCCGATCAATAACCGGCGGCTTATAAGGCGTCGATGAAGTCTTATTTGTCGCTGTTGGTTGGTAAGGCTTAAACGATTCCGCCATGGGCTCAGGGCGATGGAAAGAAATCGCATCTTGAACGAACAATGGCTTTGAACGCTCCAGCTTATTGCTTGATTCTGGGCCGGGTATATGCCGCTGGCGACCTAACACCGCTTTTATCGCATCCTCTATCATTGTACGAAGCTCCGGTTCTTTACTGAACCTGACCTCCATTTTGGATGGATGAACGTTTACGTCGAGCAAGCTTGGATGCATTCCTATTTCTAATATCGCAAGCGGAAAACGATTGATCGGCAGCAGCGTATGATAAGCCTGCAGCAAAGACTGATTAATCGTATGACTGCGAATGTAACGTCCATTAACGATTGCAGTAATCCCATTTCGATTCGCACGCGTGAGTTCAGGCTTCGAGATATAGCCGCTCAGCTCGTAATCTGAAGTTTCTGCTTCGATCTTGAGCATCACCTTCGCTGTATTTGAGCCATAAACGGCCGCAATGACTTGAAGACGATCACCAGTTCCGAGCGTACGAAGCAGTACATTCCCGTTATGCTTGAACGTAAATGCTATGCCCGGATGAGCAAGTGCGATGCGGTTAATATAGTCGGAAATATGTCCTAGCTCCGTCTGAATTGCCTTCATATATTTAAGGCGCGCAGGTGTATTGTAAAATAAATCCCGCACGGTCATTTCCGTGCCCTGCGGAGCATTTGCTGGTTCATCAATGGTAACCTTGCCGCCCTCTATCACAATCCGGCGTGCAAGTCCTGTCGACGTTTCCGAAGACGTGCACTGCAGCCTCGAAACAGCTGCGATACTCGGCAGCGCTTCTCCGCGAAAGCCAAGGCTCGCAATACGGAACAAGTCGCTCGCTGTAGATATTTTGCTCGTCGCATGCCGCTGAAATGCGGTTATGATATCGGCTGCCTCTATGCCGTAGCCGTTGTCGATGACCTTTATAAGCGATAAGCCGCCTTCTTCAATCATAATATCAACCGTTGTACTGCCAGCGTCTACCGCGTTCTCAACAAGCTCTTTGACGACTGAAGCAGGCCGCTCTACCACTTCTCCTGCGGCTATTTGGTTGGCTAGCTGCTCATCCAATATATTAATTTTTGCCATGACGTTGCTGTTCCCCCTTTCACGAAACTAGTCATTTAATTTCGATTTCATATCGTTAAGCCACTGCATAGCTTGCATTGGCGTCAAATTAAACAAATCCAGCTTGCGCAATTGATCCGCCAGCTGCTCCGCTTTCGGATTCGCTTTCTTCCGCACGGGCTCTGCTTCCACAGCAGCTGCTGGCTCATCAAATATTGAAAGCTGTACCATTGCACTGGTTTCCTTTACTCGCTCATTGCGAGTGCTGGAATTGGAAAACACTGAAGAGTCCTCCGGTACTGGGTAAGTGAAACGATTGCTAGAAACAGCACTTTCAGTGCCAGCTGTTGCTTTTGGAGCTTCGTGCGCTATTGTCTCATCAAGCAGCTCATACGCTCGTCCAATGATCGATTGCGGCAGTCCAGCAAGCTGTGCACAGTAAATTCCGTAACTAGTGCTTGCAGCACCTGGAATCAGCTTTCGCAGAAACGTTACATTATCGCCGCTTTCCTCAACCGCCATACGTGCGTTAGTCAAAGATGGCAAAGATTCCTCGAGATGCGCCAGCTCATGGAAATGCGTGGATACCAGCGCTTTGCATCCAATATGATGGTGGACGTACTCAATAACTGCTTGTGCGATTGCCATTCCTTCACCCGTTGAGGTGCCTCTGCCCAGCTCATCAATGATAACAAGGCTGTTCGCCGTTGCTTTCTCTGTCATTAGCTGGATATCCTTCATCTCAACCATGAAGGTGCTTTGCCCGCCGATAAGATCGTCAGCCGCTCCAATTCGTGTAAAAATCCGATCAGTTAACGGAATAACCGCTGACTTAGCAGGAACAAAACAGCCCATCTGAGCCATGATGCAAATGAGTGCGACTTGGCGCATGTATGTGCTTTTACCAGCCATATTAGGCCCTGTGATCAAGAGCATCCACTGCTCGTCCTTATGGAGCGAAGTACCATTTGAAATAAATGGCGTACCATCCATCATCGCCTCTACGACAGGATGTTTTCCATCCTCTATGTGCAGATCATAATTCTCAGTCACGCGCGGACGAGAAAAACGATGTTCAGCGCTGACCGTTGCCAGCGATTGGTAAACATCAAGCTCAGCGATAATCGCAGCGGCCTTCTGCAGCCGATGAAGGTGTTGCGACAAATGATCACGCAGCTCGATGAAACGCTCATGCTCCAGATCGACCATTTTATCCTCTGCTTCGAGAATCAGCCGCTCTTTCTCTTTGAGCTCAGGAGTTACAAATCGCTCCGCATTTGCCAATGTTTGCTTGCGCTCATATCTGCCTTCAGGCAAGCTTGATAAATTTGCTTTAGAAACTTCTAAGTAATAGCCAAAAATGCGGTTATAGCCGATTTTTAAATTTTTAATGCCTGTTGCCTCGCGCTCTTGACGTTCGAGCTCAGCCAGCCATTTTTTGCCGTTCGTGCTTGCCTCGCGCAGCTGGTCCAAATAGTCATCATAGCCAGCTCGAATCAGTCCGCCTTCTCTAATGGTAACTGGAGGATCGTCGACTAACACGGTTTCAATCAGATCAGCTAAATCGGAGCAATTGTCCGTCCCATCCACAAGTGCTTTGAGGACCTCTGAGCCAGACTGTTCACACAAAGCARTCAACTGCGGAATGCGGCGAAGCGAGCTGCGAAGTGCATTTAAGTCGCGCCCGTTTGCGCTGCCAAAAGCTACTCTGCCGACAAGCCGTTCAAGATCGTAAATAGGCTGAAGCTCTGAGCGTATGTCATCTCTCAAAATTAAATTAAGGTATAAGGTCTCCACTGCATCCAAACGAGCTTCAACGGCAGCGCTGTTTAATAACGGTTTGTCGATCCAGCGGCGCAGAAGCCGCGCTCCCATTGACGTTTGTGTACGATCAAGCAGCCATAAAAGCGAGCCCTTCTTGTTGCGATCGCGGACCGTCTCGGTTAGCTCCAAATTTCTACGTGTATAGTGATCCAAAATCATATACTGATTCGGCTCATAGCTCGTTATCGAACGCACATGTCCAAGCGAGCGTTTTTGTGTTTCGTCCAAATAACCCGTAAGTACACTTACCGCCAGCAGCCGTGCTCCAGATATTTTGGCAAGCTCCTGCTCTCCGAACTGCTCAGCAAGCTTGTCCGCATCCATGGGATCACGGGCGGTTAACAGCAGCTGCTTATTCCATACGGCTGCAGCCTGAACACGATCAAGCAATTCCTTGTCACCGACCAGCTCCGATGGCTGATAAACATTTATTTCATCAATCAGCGCTTCGACATGCTCTTGGAATGAGGTTACATAGAGCTCACCTGTCGATAAATCACATGCCGAAAGACCGAACAGGCCTTGGGAGCGAACGATTGCAGCAATAAAGTTGTTCGTATTTCCGTCAAGCGCCTTCGATTCCATAACGGTACCGGGTGTAATGATCCGAACAATTTCGCGGCGGACAACGCCTTTTGCCGCTGCCGGATCTTCGACTTGCTCGCAGATGGCTACCTTGTAGCCTTTGTCCACTAGCCTGCTAATATAATTTTCAGCGGAATGATAGGGTACACCGCACATCGGTATTTTTTGCTCGCCGCCGCCCTCTCGGCCTGTCAGCGTAATTTCCAGCTCGCGCGAAGCGGCTATTGCATCATCAAAAAACATTTCATAAAAATCGCCTAATCGAAAAAATAAAAAAGCGTCTTTCGCCTCTTCTTTTATAGCTAGGTATTGCAAAATCATTGGAGTATATCCAGCCATTCCGATCCTCCTCAAAAACGTAGGCAGCATGCTGCTTCGTATATGTTCAAATAATTAATATCGTTAATTACATGCGTGCGCGAAAATAATCCTTTTTGCGCCCATGCAGTAAACAGTAGATATTCATTATAACAAGCGGAACAGATGTGCGCCATAAGTGAAACGGGTTGAGGGTGGTTTTGTTTGTTTTGTGGGAGGTGGTTTGGTGGAGGGTTGTGGGAGTTAACTGCTGGGAGCTATTTAAAAGTGAGACTTCATGGGAGCGGGGTTTGTTGATGGTAACCAGTAGCATTGTATTTGTTAGCTGGTTTGGGAGCGGAATGCTTAAACTTGTGAATGTATAGAGATGAGGTACCTTGTGAGATGGGAGAAAGGAGTAGGTTTAACGGACACTAGATAGTCTATTACGCTATTGTGCTCCTTTTGCCTTTATACGCATTACTAACGGACATAGAATCCCTTATTAAGCTCCTCTTGCTAGTTTTAAGCTCTCTTTTGCGCAAATAGCGGAATGAAGTCCGTTAGGTTCAAATTTGTGCTCAATTCTCCAAAATAGCGGATCATATGTCCGTTAAGAGGTGTGCGGTGACTCTTGAGATAAGCTAACGGACATCAGATACGCTATTATGCTCAATTTGGCTGTTTACGCATTACTAAAGGACATAGAATCCCTTATTTGACTCCATGAGTTAGTTTTTAACTCCCTTTTGCTCAAATAGCGGAATGTATGTCCGTTAGATTCGAATTTATGCCCAATTCTCCAAAATAGAGGATCGTATGTCCGTTAGGAGGTTTGAGGTGACTTTTGCGATGAGCTAACGGACATCAGATACGTTATTATGCTCATTTTGGCTGTTTACGCATTACTAACGGACGTAGAA
>NZ_JBFRDK010000189.1:0-11470 GCF_052113545.1 Paenibacillus sp. TAF43_2 | reverse complement strand
CCTTTAAATATTGGCCGCTATTATCTGGAATCGTCTCTACCTCCACGGTTACATTTGGTTTGAGAGCCGAATATTCCTTCACCTTCTCCGTCCAAAATTCGATATCGGTCTTCGATTCCCATATTCCAAATTTCATTTTTATCGGCTGATTTTGATTGGAGGTTTGTTTCTGTGGTGCATTAACAACCAAAGAATAAATCGTATCATTGGTATCAGCCTTAAACATACCGATCCATCCTGCAAGCAAGCCTATCGATATCAAAGTAACGACTAAGACTGAGGCAATATTTTTGTTAAATTTCATTTCCACTTCTCCCAGCAAAACTTGAAGCCACAAAAGAATGATTGCGCTTTCAAGTATATGGCATTTATTATACAGCGTTTATGGTTAGAAAAGATGACATTTTTAGCTCAAACATGATCATTTATGCTGAAAAATCAGCCATTTCCTCATCCGGTTCATTAATCAAAGGCAATCGAATGCTCACCTTTGTTCCTTGCGGCAAATTAGATTCGTATTGCAATCCATACTGCAAGCCGTAGTGCAGTTGTATCCGTCGATGTACATTTCGATTGCCCATTCCGCTAAACGTATAGGAGGCCGTTCTGTCTTCAAGCTGATCAATTACGTCTGATGTCATTCCCATCCCATTGTCTGCGATCGTAATGAGTAAATTTTTATCATCCCTTACGATTGTGATTGTGATGATTCCAGGGTAATCAATATCCTTCAGACCATGAATGATGCTATTTTCCAATATAGGCTGCAGCAATAGCTTTAACAAATAATGTCCTGAAACCTCAGGATCGATGCTCCATTCCATTTGGATCGGTCTGCCGAAACGAATCTCCATAATGTACAAATAATGCTTCAAATGGTCGACTTCATCCGCTATCGTAGTTAGAAGCCCGCCGCGATTAAAAGAGGAAGCCAATAACTGAGTCAACGAGTGAGTCATGTTGCGGATATTGTCCGCTTTGCTTATTAAGGCCATAAACTTAATTGCGTTTAACGTGTTGATTAGAAAATGCGGATTAATTTGCGACTGCAGCGCGGCAAATTCTGCTTTACGCTTCTCAACCTCCTGCTTCTCACGCTGGCTTATTAACTGGCGAACCTGTTCGGTCATTAGATTAAAGGAATGGCCCAGCCTCACCATCTCCAAGCTGCCCGAGCCTGTAAATTTCGCATTTAAATCTCCACCCGTTACACGAACCATTTGGTGGAGCAGCACACGAATCGGCTTGGTCACATTGGAAACAAAATAGAAGGAAACGAGCACAAACGCTAAAATGATCAAAATAGCGAGAAACCACACAAATGAATTTACATTCCGGTAATTGGCGAGCAAATCTGCGAATGGAATAATTTGAACAATATACCAATCCGTATTGTCTACTTTTGCATACGTTATTAATTTCTTATTGTCCTCTGAGTCATCTACGAAGGACCCTTCTACCCCGCGGCTTATCTCTTTCGACCAATTGTTTACAACCTGGCTTCCCCTATCGATAACTGTATTCGAAGCGATGATTTGACCTTTGCCGCTTACAATATGCAGAACTGATTCCGAATTATCGCGTGACTGCAAAATATGATCGAAAGTTCCGCTTTCAAATGTAAATAGGATTAATTCCATTTTGGACATCCGATTCGTCGTGCTTGGAGAGAGCGCAGCGGCCATCATGTACGGATTGTAATTCCCATAAAGAGCGTTGGGAAGCATGCCTTGAAACCGGATGACGTCAGGCTTGCTAATTGTGTCTCGGTACCAATCTTGCTCGCGTACAGCAGAGTCGTCCATCATCATGTTTTTCAAATAAGAATATGATTTTCCGTTATCAAAAAAAAAGTTAACAGAGAGCACGCGGCCAGAGACCGATGCGGTGTACTTCTCGATCATTATTTTCAGCTTATTGGCAGCCTTCTGCTTCTCGATGCCGCTCAAACGATTAATATCAAATATGGTGAAAATGACATCCTGATCTACGCCAATCGAAGCAAACAGACCAGACATGCGGTTGATTTCCTGACTTACCGAATATGAAAGCGCTTTCGATATTTGCAGCGAGCGCCCTGTGTTTTGTTCGAGAATATCCCGTTCGTAAATGTTCAATATGACGGAGCATATTAAAAAGACAGGTACGATAACAACCGAAATAAAAAATAGTTTTAGTATGGTAGACATGCGCAAGTTTTTTTGCATATTGGCTCCTTGATTAGATGTTAGGCTTACTCCTCGTATATAACCACCTCAAGCTCATCGCTGTCAATATTCATTTTGGCAAAACCAGTTTTCTTTCTATTAATAAAGTAATGCACCCGCTCGCTGTTTGCTGCAACCGCTTCCTTATCAGCAATAACCAAATATAAATTGAGTACAAAATATGACGGATTCAGTTCAAAAATGGTCATGTACCCGGTTGCATTCCCAGCGGTATACTTACCAAAAAAAGGAGGAGTCAACAATGCAAAGAAACAAAATATTTTCGATTTTATTAACAGTAATGATGATCTTTTTAGCCGTCGGGTGCTCAAACTCGAAGAGCAACAACCCGGAGGTTACTGAGTCTCCCGCTCCTGCTGCAACAACCGAGCCCACTTCTGCTGCCGAGCCAAGTCCTGATGCTGTCGGCCTTGAAGGCAAAGTTGTCTTCTGGTCCATGTGGAGCGACACCGAGCCGCAAGCAAAAGTGATTAAAGTGGCAGTCGATGAATTTAAAGCTGCTAACCCAAAAGTTGCCGTCGATCTGAAGTTTACAGGACGGGATATTAGAAAGCTGATTAAACCAGCACTCGACGGCGGTGAACAAATCGATATATTCGAGGATGATCCTTCCGTTACGATGGCGATCGTTAAGGACCATTTGCTGAAACTGGATGAATATTTGGCTACACCATCTGTAGGCATGGAAGGAAAATCATTGCAAGATTCACTTATGCCAAGCTTAATGGATTGGACAAAATCATTGTCAGTAACAGCAGGACTTGAAGAAGGCCACTATGCGATTCCGCAGCAGCCGTTCGCTGTACTATTTTTCTACAACAAAGAAGTGTTTGAGAAAGCAGGAATTACGACTCCGCCTAGCTCATGGGAGCAGTTTATGGAATATTGTGAGCTGATTAAAAAATCTGGCGTTGCTCCGATCACATTCGATGATGCATACCGTGATTTGTTCATCGGCGGATACCTCAGCAGCGCAATGGGCAATGAATGGGTCGACGCACTCGTCAATGACAAAACAGGCGAGATGTGGAAAGATCCGATCATCCTTCAATTCGCCAAAGATATGGTCATGATGAAAGAGAAAGGTTACTTCTCTTCTAAGCTTGCAGGCAGTAAATACCCAGCTGCACAGCAGGATCTCGTATTCGGTCAATCCGCAGCTTATCTGAACGGCACTTGGCTTCCGAATGAAGTTTCTGCCACAGCAGGTCCTGATTTCAAATGGGGCTCCTTCCAATTCCCAACTGTGCCTAACGGCAACGGAAAAGGCCAGAATGAGCTGACATTTGGCGCACAAGCTCTTATGCTGAACAAAAACAGCAGCAATAAAGAAGCTGCTATCGAATTAGTTAAATATCTGGTAAGCCAAAAAACACAAGCTGAAATGGTGAAGCAAGCTCAAGCTATTCCCGTTTCTATCGATACAGAATGGCCTGCAGCACTCGCTGAAGCAGAAGCAGCAATTAACAACGCTAAGGTCAATGCGCCTTGGGGCTACGGAATCAACAACTCCGCTGACTTCTCCAAAGGTGTAATCGTACCCGTATTTATGGAGCTTGCCGCTGGTAAATTAACGGCAGACGCTTACGTCAACAAAATGAGTGCAGAAGCCAAAAAGTTTTATGGCACAAAATAACGTTAATTAAATACTTCGATCATTGTGCAGCGATCCTTCGGATTGCTGCACAATGACGTTATAACGGATTATGAATCATATCCGGGAGGGAAATTTACATGCAAATTAAAAAACCGATGATTGCCCTTTTCCTTTTGCCGGCGGTACTCATCTATCTTGCAGTCTTTCTATATCCAACGCTTAGAGCTTTGCTGATGAGTTTCTATTCCTTGCCGTCCATATCAAGCAAAATGTCAGAGTGGTCGTTTATCGGATTCGAAAATTACACAGACCTGTTCCGCAACAGCTATTTTATGGACTCTGCATGGAATGTATTGAAAATATGGCTGTTTGGCGGCATCATCACGATTTGCTCCGCCTTCCTATTTGCTGCTATTTTATCATCCGGCGTCCGCGGCAAAACGTTCTGGCGCTCGCTCGTTTATTTGCCGAATACCGTATCTGCAGTCGTGTTATCCGTTATTTGGATTCATTATATATTTAATTCAAGCTATGGCTTCTTAACGAAACTGTTCCGTTTCCTTGGACTCGATATGCTTGCCGATATTCAGTGGACGAGCGACAGTTATTTGTTCCTCTCCATGCTGCTGGCGTACTGCTTTGGTTCCATTGGCTACTTTATGCTTATCCTTAATGCCGGAATGGACCGTATTCCACGCGACTATTACGAAGCTGCCCTGCTCGAAGGGGCTAATCCATTGCACAAGTTTTTCCGAATTACGCTGCCGCTGCTTCAGGACATATTCCGTATGACGCTCGTTTTATGGACGGTAACAGCCGTGAATTTCTTTGTCTGGTCCGCTACCTTTGGCGGTGCGAGTGAAAGCGTCGCTACGATGACGCCGGGCTACTTTATGTATCTCAAAGTGTTTGGCGACGGCACTTCAGTTTATACGCAGGATGCCTTTAATGTAGGAGCAGGCGCGGCAGTAGGCGTTAGTATTACGATATCAATTCTAATCCTATCCGCCATCATCAATCAGTTCTTCCGTAAAGAACGTCTTGAATATTAAAGATGAGGTGTTAGCATGGTTAATAAAATTCGGTACGTCCCGCTCTATTTGTGGCTGCTGTTCACGATTGTGTTGTTCGGTTTCGCCATTCTAGCTTCACTGAGCACAACAAGAGGCATTTTTACAAATTCATTATTTGAGAGCGGCATTCATTTCTCCAATTATATTGATTTATTCAAAACCCAGAAGATGGGACGGTACTTTCTGAACAGTGTTATTTATACCGTTTCAGCTTGCGTCGGTGTTCTCGTATTCGCTGCTCCTGCCGCTTATGTTTTGGGCAGAGTAAAATTTCGCGGCAAAAAAATAGTCAATCTGATGTTTTTATCCGCAATCTCCATCCCTGGCCTGCTCATATCCATCCCGCTTTTTTCATTGTTCGTTGAGCTGAAGCTTACAGGTTCCATTATTACGCTCGTATTAATCTATATTTTCACTAATATTCCGTTTAGCGTATTCCTTCTCACCGGATTTTTCGCTTCCATTCCTAAAGAATTGGAAGAATCAGCTGCTGTTGACGGCTGCGGACCTATACAAACGTTTATCAAAATCATATTGCCCGTTGCCCAGCCTGGCCTCATTACAGTTTCTATTTTCAACTTTATGTCGATATGGAATGAGTATTTGTATGCGCTTATATTTGCTGGTGATCCGAAATATCATACGCTCGCGCTTGCATTGCAATCCATCGTACTCGGCTTTACCAACACAGGAAACTATTCCGGTATTTTTGCAGCATCCATTATCGTATTTTTGCCTACATTCATTTTGTATTTGTTTATTTCCAAGCGCATTGTTGCAGGCATTACGGTTGGATCAGTAAAAGGATAGAAAGGAGTTCATTCACCATGCGTGTATATCAATCTACCTTACGGATCGAAGGCTCAAGCATTGGCGGTCAAAATCCACTGCCGATGTTCCGAAATCGTCAAAAACATAGAGAAGTCAGCGATAACGGCACTCTTCCAAGCGAGCTGCGATCAAAGCTAGGATATGAAGCAGGGGAACGTTATTTACCCTACCGAATGCAGGATCGTTATACTAGAGATCGGAAAAATCTATTGCTAGAAACTATCGTGCTCGAAAATGAGCATTTGCAGGCTGTTTTTTTACCTGCTTATGGTGGAAGATTGTATTCTCTTACGGAGAAAAAAACAAATCGCAGCCTTCTCTATACGAATCCGGTGCTGCAGCCTGCCAACCTAGCCATATTGAACGCTTGGTTCTCTGGAGGAATCGAGTGGAATATCGGTCAGCTCGGACATACGTTTACCACCTGCTCCCCCGTTCATGCAGCCATACTGCAAGATGAGAAAGGAAACGATTTTCTAAGGCTGTATGATTACGAGCGCTGTAAAAACGTATTTTGGCAAATTGACTTTCATCTGCCCGCCGATTCAAACAAGCTCATTCTTTATGTGCGGATCATTAATGACAATGACAAGTCGGTTCCGATGTACTGGTGGACGAACATCGCTGTAGAGGAAACACCGCAAGCCCGTCTTTTTTCATCAACAGATGAAGTCATTTATATTGACCATAAAGTGAAAGGATTTGGCCTTGGCAAGCTGCCGTATCTGCCGACTGTACCGGGCAAAGACGTCACCTATCCGCTGAACTTTCCTTTCTCGAATGAATATTTCTTTCAAACGAAGGCAAGCTGTARTGCTCCTTGGGAGGCTGTCGCTTATGAGGATGGACGATTGTTTTATGAACGCTCCACCTCTCTTCTCCGTTATCGCAAAATGTTTTGCTGGGGAAACCATGCCGGAGGAAGACGATGGTGTGATTATCTTGCTAACCCCGGTGAAGGAAATTACATTGAAATTCAAAGCGGCTTAGCGCCAACGCAGCTGCATGGACTTGATATGCCTGCTCAATCGGAGTGGGATTTCACGCAAGCAATCGGCATGACCGATATTAAAATCGACAAAGCCCACCAACAGGATTGGAATCAGGCGAATCAATACATTCGAGATTGTGTCGATCATCATATCGATGCCGAAGAAATGGAGAAGCTGCATGAGTCCATGCGAATTCTCGCACAACAAGCGCCTGAGCAAGTCCTTTATACGGGTTCTCCATGGGGTGCGCTAGAGCAGCTGCGCCGAGAACTGAAGGAAAATCGAACAATTCCTGAAGGCTTTTATTTTACTAAGCTAAGCACAGCACCAGAAGCCGAGCATAGCGATTGGCTCGCCCTTCTTGAAACAGGAACGCTTCCAGACCACGACGTGCAAGAAGTGCCGAAAGCATGGATAGTTCAGGATGAGTGGCTTGCCCTGCTTGAAGAGAGTCTTGAGCAYCAAGAGAACCAATCATGGAACGCTTATATGCATTTGGGCATCATGCTTTATGAGCGAGGAATGGAGCAGGAGGCTATCGATGCATGGGAGAAATCGATAGACATTCAACCCTCCGTATGGGTATATCGAAATCTAGCTGAAGCGATGAAATATGTAGGACGAATCGATCTGGCGCTTGCCTACTGGAAGAAAGCCTATCTCGTTTCCAACTCGTTCCCTGATCGTGCTTTGGCTGAGGAATACTTAAATTTGCTCATAGCTAACAAACAGTACGAAGAGGCGTGGCAAATGTACAATGAATTGCCTGAAGCCTATTCGAGCAGTGACCGCATTCAAATTATAGTAGGCGTTGCCGCACTTGAGCTTGAACAGGATGCATTCGTTAAGCAATTGTTCCTTAAGGAATTTGCGGTCATACGTGAAGGTGAAATATTAATCATAGAGCTATGGTATAAATACAATGCCAAGAAGCTTGCACAATCAAGGAATGAATCCTATTCCGAACTACATCTTGAAGAGGCGAAAAATCAATTTCCGCCGCCAACCAATATTGACTTCAGAATCATAGGTGAATAAAAAGATGACGGTGCGTAGTAACGTGCCGTTTTTCTGTGCTTTGAGAATGCTGCCTCGCCCTATTCTGTTCCGTTTTAGGCATAATATAAAAATTGAAATTGGCTGTAGACATATACAAATTTTGTGTGTTACATTGATTAACATAGAGGCATGAACGAAAAACAACCATCAGGAATGGATGGCTAGAAGTAAATTGGTTGATTCTATAGTGTGTCCTGCACCTTTAGTCTCATCTGAATTACTTTTTTTATAGGCCTAAAGTTAAAGCGCTTAAATGTTTTTATTTTTTGCCTTTAAATTAAAGCGCTTTAATTTTTATTAAGCTTGATTACATGCAAAGGAGGCTGCGAATCTGTCGACGGTTATACAACTATAATTTTAGGAGGAGTTTTAATTGCGCACTTTAAAAGCAAACAAAAGTATGATGAAATGGATGGGCCATGTCTTTCTCTGCTCAGCGATGCTTCTAACTTTATTGGGTGCACCCGCTCCACTTCAAACGAAGGTGCATGCTGCAGGAGAGCTTAAACCATTTCCGCAGCAGCTGAGCTATCCTGGCATTATAAAACCTAACCATGTCACTCAGGCAGCTATGAATACAGCAGTTTCGAGTTATTATACTTACTGGAAATCAACCTATTTAAAAAATAACCTCTCCTCATTGCCAGGCGGCTATTATGTCAAAGGGGATATTACAGGAAGCGCTGAAGGTTACGACCCGCTTGGTACTTCAGAGGGGCAAGGCTATGGCATGGTCATCACAGCCTTGATGGCAGGCTTTGATTCAAATGCCAAAACCATTTATGACGGTCTATTCAAAACCGCTAGAGCTTTTAAAAGTTCTGGCAACTCAAATCTTATGGGCTGGGTTGTTGCAGACGCTGCTGGTGCACAAGGACATTTCGGCTCCGCTACCGACGGTGATTTGGACATCGCTTATTCCTTAATACTTGCTGACAAGCAATGGGGATCAGCTGGCACAATTAATTATTTGGCAGAAGCCAAAAAAATGATTACGAACGGTATCAAGGCGAGCAATGTCACGACGAATAACCGCCTGAACCTTGGCGATTGGGATGCTAAGAGTGCATTAAATACCCGTCCCTCCGACTGGATGCTCTCGCATTTAAGAGCTTTTTATGAGGTGACAGGAGATCAAACCTGGTTGAATGTCATTAACAACTTGTACACTGTTTATAGTCAGTTCTCAAGCGCTTATTCAGCTAGCACGGGGCTGATTTCAGATTTTGTAGTCGACAATCCTCCAAAGCCAGCTCCACAAAACTACTTAGATGAATTTCCAGAAACTAACGAATACAATTACAATGCAAGCCGGGTTCCACTCAGAATCGTAATGGATTATGCTTTCTACGGCGACACGAGAGGCCGGGATATTGCTAACAAAATGGCCGTATGGATTAAGGGCGCCACAAGCGGCAATCCGAACAACATCAAAGATGGATATAAGTTAAATGGCGGAGTTAGCGGTTCATACGCAACAGCGGTTTTTGTATCGCCGTTTATATCAGCAGCAACTACTAGCAGCACGCACCAAGCATGGGTAAATGCCGGCTGGGATTGGATGAAAAACAAAAAAGAGTCCTATTTCAGCGATTCCTTCAATTTGCTTAATATGTTGTTCATTTCAGGTAACTGGTGGATACCGACTGGTGGTGGAACAACGGATACTCAAGCTCCTACAGCACCAGCGAATTTGACTGCATCATCTGCATCCAGCAGCCAAGTCAACTTGAGCTGGTCAGCTTCTACCGACAATGTTGGCGTATCTGGTTATCAAGTATTTCGCGGCGGCACATTAGTTGGCTCGCCTTCTAGCACGACCTTTACTGACACAGGGCTTAACGCTTCCACTTCATATAGCTATACAGTAAAGGCGATAGATGCTGCGGGCAATCTTTCTGCGAGCAGCAATACAGCCAGTGCAACAACGAGCCCAAATTCAACAACAACGAACCTTGCTTTAGGCAAGACCGCTACAGCAAGCTCAATTGAGGGAACAGGATTTGAAGCTTCCAAAGCAACGGATGGCAATTCGACGACAAGATGGGCGAGTGTTGAAGGAAGCAACAACGAGTGGATTTACGTAGACCTTGGTTCCATTCAAAACGTCAACCGTGTGAAATTAAACTGGGAAGCTGCTTACGGTAAAGGCTATAAAATCCAAGTTTCCACAAATAGTACAACTTGGACAGACGCTTTTACAACGACAACAGGCAATGGAGCCATCGATGATATTACGTTTGCATCCAAAAGCGGAAGATATGTAAGAGTGCTTTGCACGGCACGAGGTACAGCTTACGGATACTCACTTTTTGATTTCGAGGTATACGGCTCTTAATAGGTAAACACAAACAAAGCCTGACCGATAACTGTCGGTCAGGCTTTGTTTTGTTTGTTTCTCATTTAACGAAGGCCGTCTAGAAGCTTACGCAGCGTCTGCAAACATTCCTCCATCGCTTCAGCAGCCTCAGCAGTATCCGATATTTGTGCGAGCCAAAGCGCCGCTTCATTCATAGCTCCCGACAACAAATGAGTGGCAGCATCCAGACGAACACCCTTAAGGTAGCCCTGCTGCTGCATCATTTCCAGCTGTTCWAGCAGCAATTTCATCGACTGCTGCTCATCCAGAAGCCGCCACTCCTCCCAGCCAAGCACGGCAGGACCATCGATTAGCATGATCCGCCTGTTTTGCGGCTCGATTGCGACAGTCACAAATGCACGGCATCCCAGACATAATTGCTCCCACAAATCGTCGCTAAGTGAAGCCTCTTCCTCCAGACGCTTCGCTACTTCAGACTGAACAAGTGAAAGCACCGCTCGGAATAAACCTTTTTTGCTGCCAAAATGGTGATAAACAGCCCCCCGAGTGACCTCAGCATCTTTGGCTATTTCCTCAAGTGAACTGTCCGCAAATCCGAAAGTGGTAAAATGATGCCTCGCCACTTCCTCTAGCTTATGAATCGTCTCTTCCGTATCTTTTTTCGTTTTCCTCATCCAGTTGCTCCTATTTTCTTAAAAGCTCAGAAGGAGCTTCAAGCAAGCTCATTTAATTATCAGCTGCTGCTCCCTCTTGCTGCCACACAGATTGCACATAGTTCATGCTTTCTTGCTCCGAGGGCGGAATAATTGCAATTACATCTATTAATACGCCGCCGGGATCAGAGAGAATAAAATGTCGTTGCCCAAAATCCTCATCGCGAATATCCTGCTCCAAAGACAGCTTCGCGTCAAGGACCAAGCGCTTGTACTCACTATCTACATTATCAACTTCCATGTTAAGAATCAATCCTTCAGCTCTCTTACGATAGCTCGCGGGAACCGATGAATGACTTGCTGATAGCAGCGCTAATTCATAAAAGCATTGCCCTTCACCCGTCTTCCGCAAGCTCACATACCAGTCAGACTCGTACACAACTTCAAAACCAAAGTAGCGTTGATAAAAATTAGCGCTTTCCGCTACATCCTGTGACATCACAACTGGATAAAAACTGTTCATTTTCAAATGGAAGCTCTCCTTTAATACTTATAGAATTGAATATAGTTGAATGTTAACATACATTCTGTATGTACGTAAATAGCATATGATTTACTATTCATGTTTAAGTGACTTAACCCAATAATATAAAATTTGACAATTAATCATCAAGCACTTATTATATCCATGACAGATATATCAAAAATGGATATATC
>NZ_JBFRDK010000188.1:0-11586 GCF_052113545.1 Paenibacillus sp. TAF43_2 | reverse complement strand
CTAGACCGATTGTATTAACAAAAACTTGTTTCTTAAACCATTTTTTTGTTATCTATAGGTAAATATTTTGTTAAGATTCATTCACTCATTGGTATCAAGAACTGCAACAAAATTCACCTTCTTCCATGTTTCTATGAGCGTCTTAATCTGAAACTGCTTTTTCTGGAAGCGATACCATGAAGATTAAAATAAAGTGCGCCTCTTAAAGTAAGCGCTTACCATGAACGGATTATACCAAACTTTTTTTCACTTGGCTACAGTTAATTTCATTCTTTTTTAAGTGCGATTAAATCCATGGGTGCACGTGTAGTAATGGCGTCAACTTTCATCCTCAGAAACCATTCCATCGCTGACCGAAAGTTCACTGTATAAACCCATACCTTCAAACCTAAAGCGTGCGCTCGAATTACGATTGGCGGAAGACAAGTAAAGCCATTCATATTGAGCCCTGCGTATCCAGCTTGCTTAGCTTCACTGCAAACAGCCTCCGCAAAGTCGCCATATCGCTCCATTTGTTCCAAAGTCAAATCGTCCGGCGTATTCAGCATGACTTGAATATCCGGGTATCTTACCGTAATGTTATCGGAACATCCTGTAATGAAAACCCGTTTTTGCGCTTCAAACTGGTGAATAAGCCTAACCGTCGGATCAATAGCATCTACCGTTTTTATATCCAAATTCAATTTGATTCCTAGCGAAGCCGAAAGTTTAAGCACTTGTTCCAACGTCGCAATTTCATGATCTTTATAAATTGGATCGAGCAGCGGCCGTATATCCGGATTATTTAACTGTTCGAAGGTGTGTGAGTGAAGATAAGGTGAATCATCATGCAGAAGGATAGCAATACCATCTTGGGTTATGCGCACATCGACTTCTACGATATCTGCGCCAAATTTAATGCCTTCTTCAAATGATGTCATTGTGTTATCCGGATAAACACCACATCCCGTATGGGCTGCAACCATCGTGTTATGCATGCCATGTCTCCTCTTTCTAATATTAAAATGATTCCGCTTTCAAATTAGGCGGAGACGCCTTCCGTTTCCAAGCTTAGTACCCCATCCATATGAGCTAACGCTGCGATAGATACCTCATAGTTTTTTATTTTCTTTAATTTCAACTGGATACGAATCGTTAAATGCCGATCACTTAGCCGCTCCTCTTCTTCGTCGTTGTTTATCGTGAGCTTGCTGATTTGCAGTCCGCTTTGATTCAAATGCATCAAAACAAGATTAAGACCAGCTGATGTTTTATCCATTTTTATTAGCAACTCGCGTACTTTTTTCGTTCGGGAGAAAAGCTTCTCAACCTTGTTCAATAAAAACAAACTCACCACCACCAAGAAGGTCGCTATGACAGCGCCGTAGTAAAATCCTGCACCTGCAGAAAGTCCAATTGCTGCCGATACCCACAATGAGGCTGCCGTAGTCAATCCGGAAACACCAAACCCATTTCGCATAATGGTACCTGCACCGAGAAAACCGACGCCACTGATTACTTGAGCTGCCAACCGAGCAGGATCTAAACGAACATTTGGTTCTGCGGCGAAATCAGAAAATCCATACATGGATAACAATACAATGACAGCCGAACCAAGACAAACCAAAATATGCGTCCGGAAACCCGCGGAATGTCCGCCAAGCTCACGTTCTAGTCCAATCAAACCGCCAAGTACCAAAGCCAATAATAGTCGTAGCGTTATCTCAAATAAACTAATTTGCCAAACAGTCGGATCATATTGGAGATCCATCGTGTTCCACTTCACCTCCTATGCGCTGGTATCGATATTAGTTTTGAATAACCACTCATTATTAGGCAGCTGGATAAATGGTATTATTTACACTACAAGATTTCCATCTTTTTCTCAACAGATTTTTCTCAGGCTTACCGAAGCGTTTGATAGGTGCCCTAAAATAACTTAATGACGAATCATCAATCTACTACTTGATTTTTTCACATCTCTATCTGTCAGCAAATGTAACACCACCCGTAAATCTATGCCAGTCTTCTATTTCAACTGATGATTTCCTAGCGAGCGATATAAAAAAAGAATGGATTTTGGCAGTTTCCTGTCCATCCACTCTTCTATTTTTCGTATGCTATACCTGCAGAGTAGCAGTAATTGGATAATGATCTGATGGGTATTTGCCATCGTACTTGCCCTTGTCGACATTCGCTGACACGATCCGAATATTCGGCGTAACGAATATATAATCGATCGGCTCACCTTCTTCGCCGCCCTCAAAACCATGATAAGTGCAGCCCGGATGTACAGCAGGATTGGTGTATGTATGACGCAGCCCTGCTTGGATCAGAGTTTGTATCGTTTTGGTTTCCGGTTCACAATTGAAATCACCTGTTAGAATCGCCGATTCTCCACTGGCAATATTCATCTTATCCAAGATGAGCATAGCTCCATTTATTCTTGCTTCCTCGCTTATGTGATCCAGATGTGTATTCAGAATCAGATATTCCTGCCCGTCGATTTGCCCCAGCCTCACCCAAGTGCAAATGCGCGGACAAGCGGTGTTCCAGCTTTGAAAGCCAAGCTGCTCCGGACGTTCAGACAATCCGAATGTACCGCTTTCGACTGGCTTAAGCCTATCTTTCTGGAAGAAAATCGCGCAAAACTCCCCCTCTTCGCCGCCGAGCCTGCCCTCCCCGATCCATTCATATTCGGGAAGCAGCGCATTCAAGCTCTCAAGCATAGGCAAGCTTCCTTCTTGCGTGCATATAACGGCAGCTCCAGACGCTTTAATCGCTTCTGCAGCCGCTTCGACACGGTTAGGCCAAGCATTTTCCCCATCCTCAGCGACATGGATACGAAGATTAAAAGACATAATTGATAATTCCATAATGATCCCTCCTAACATGAGTGTAAGATAAGCATATGGCGAGTTGACGGGATAATCAACCCTTGGTTAATGTGACATTCTATCTATAATAAAACGTCATTTCCCAAAAGCAATGCGCAATAAAGCTTTCATGACGCCGCTTTACTGGTTTATCTTTTTACTAATATAGAGCCACTTATTACAGTAAATTTATTGCTATTAAAGGACTAGGAATGCAAGATAACTATTGAAATAAATATGCTGGCGACCTTTTTAGGCTGCACATATACTGGAATGGCTCTGCTTAGAATAACTCCTTAAATAACAGAATTGACAAAAAGCTTCTTCCGGAATAAAATAAACACATAGTTAATGTTAAGTAATCTAACATGAACTTCTCTTGTATAAGCTCATAAATTGGTGTGAGCGTCTCGACCAGGCAACCGTAAATTGCCCCAGGCTACAAGAGGCCGTTAGTGAAGATACTCTAATTTTTTTATTTCAGAAAAATTAGATCTATTTCACTACGCGCCTCTTCAGCCTGGGGTTTTATTGCGTTCAGCCTAATCATTCATTCTAAAGGAGCGATTGTGTATGAATAAGCCAAACTCGCATGTTGAATCCGCATTGCAATACCCTCGTGATTGTACATTTACTCTAAATGATTGGAATGTTCTTTCTCAGTTCTGGTATCCTGTGGCCATTGCTGAAGAAGTAACAAATAAACCAGTTGCTGTGAAGCTGCTTGATGTAAAGCTCGTTTGTTACCGCAGCAGCCACGGCAAAGTCGTAATTGCTCGTGATCTCTGCTTTCACCGTGGAGCACCTCTGAGCAAGGGTTGGATTGAAAACGATGAAATCGTATGTCCTTACCATGGTTTTCGATATAACTGCGAAGGGATATGCACTGCCGTTCCAGCCCATTCTGACTCCAAAATATCGCCCAAACTCAAATTAATCATGTATCCGGTTATTGAGAGATATGGGCTGATCTGGACATCTTTAGCCGCTGTAGACGAACAAATTCCGCCGTTCTCTGGGTGGGACGATCCGGATTTTATTAATATATTACCTCCAAGCTTTGATATTGCCGGTTCGGCAGGACGCCAAATGGAAGGATTTTTAGATGTTTCTCATTTTGCATACGTGCATACGGAGACGTTCGGAGACCGCAATAACACAGAAGTTCCACAATACAAAGTAACGCGTGACGGGAATCAGCTTCAAGTAGACTATTGGAGCACCGTAAGCAATTACGGTAAAGGCCAGGAAAATCCCGCTCCAGAAGGATTCATGTGGCTTCGCGCGTTTCGTGTATTTGCACCTTTCGCGGCCTCACTAACTGTACATTTCCCAAATGACGGCAGGCTCATGATTTTGAACTGCGCATCTCCAGTCTCAGCACGTTACACTCGTTTATTTTGTCCAATCTCACGGAATTTTGATAAAGAGCTTCCGATTGAAGATACGATTAAATTTAATTTGCAAGTTTTTCAGGAAGATCGAGAAATGGTTGAATCCCAAACACCAGAAGATCTCCCCCTCGATTTGATGGCCGAAGCCCATATTCCAGCTGACCGCACTTCAATTGCCTATAGGCAGTTGCTTACACAACTTGGCCTTGGAAGAACCTACACATCTTAAGAAATATGTTTACAGCTGACTTCTAAACAAATCATTGAAAAGAAAGATCACCAAGTTACCAACAAAGGCTGCCGATAAGCTCGGCAGCCATTTGTAGTTACTCTGTAGTTTCAACTATGTTTTCCATAATTACAGTTAATCAACGGTTAATAATTGCTCTATAAAACCGCCAATTTCCAGCTTCCTGTCCACAAAATGAATTTCCAAAATCCAATCGCGAGGCTTACCATTCGAATCCGGATCTCTCATTGGAATATGATTATCGGTATGAATATAGTTTTCAACGGATTCTCCCTGTATTACTTCATGAGGGAATTCACCAATTAGGTGACCCGCATGAGGTCCTCCAAACTCCCATCCGTATTTTAAAGCGAGATGGCTAACATAAGTATAAAGTTCACTGCCTGTAATCGCAGATTGAGACTGAAAATAGGCCTTCCCTTCATCCCAGGCCTCAACAATATCATTTTTCAGTTTTATTTTTGCTGGATCATCTCCTAGCACGAAGGTTCTACCGAAATCAGCTTCCCAATCTTCAAAAATTGGGCCGAAATCCAGAAATATAATATCATCTTTGGAAACAATCCGGTCAGGCGGGTTTTCTCTATATGGAAACAACGTATTTTTGCCAGCTCGCACAATTCGTTTATGCCAGTATTTCTTGATACCAAACATCTCGAATGCCAATTGATAGATTTCACGATTTATTTGCTTTTCAGTTACATCAGGACGTATAATTCCTTGATCTTCGATCGCCTTGAATAGTTGTTCCGCCTTGCTTTCAGCCTCTCGTAGCGAGGCATGCCGTTTACTTATCGATAGATCCATTTCCCATTCTCCTCTCTATTCTATGAACCTTCTGAAGAAAGAGAACTTACCATATCTTTCAAAATAATTCTAACGTTTTATTGCATCAATTCCAAATGAAATTAGAATCAATCATTCAAATCGTAAACAGATTAAAAAATAGTCGGTACCATTCCCCCATCCATACGGATTGGAGAGCCTTTAAATGCGGATGCATAAGGACTGCATAGAAATGCAGCTAGTCTACCTATTTCAATAGGCTTGATAAATCGCAGTATTTCAGATTGAGGCAGGTTTGTAGTCATACAATCTCTCTCTTTTTCTGAAAAAGTCATATCTTCATTTGAGTATATGCCCTCAATGATTTGATGCACATTTTCAGAGAGAGTTGGTCCTGGCAGGATTGTATTCACTGTAACTTCTGTTCCAACTGTTAATTTGGATAAGCTTTTGGACAATGATAATAGCATTGATTTTGTCATACAACACTGAGGCATTTGACCTGAAGGCATAATTGCTTCTTCACTCGCAATAAAGATAATGCGGCCATAATCATTTTTCAACATTTTAGGTAAATTAAATTTAGATAATCCATTTGCGGCAAGCACGTTCGTACTGAAGTATTTTTCTCAAATCTCATCGTCAACGTCTTCATATTTCATCATTTCATAGATGCCCATACTATTTACTAATATATCAATAATGGGGTATTTTTCGAATAAAGCTTCTCTTTGCGCAATATCCACAATATCGGCTGTAGCATTTTGAGGTGAGGTAGCCGGGAAATCTGACTTGATTTCATAGTATCGACATCAGATCAGCTAGTTTTCCGGTCCAATATGAAGTTAATTTTCGCTGTTGGATCCATTTCAGCATATCGTCACATGGAGTTGTTGCCCTCCATGTAGTCAATTATGTAATAGTCTTACTCTTTAACTATAATCCTAAATACATCTGTAGATAGGGAATAAATAGTTTTACTGCGCCTCTTGGTTCGAATACTCTCGTGAGATTCCGTGACCTATACTCTAATAAAACGAAAACCCAGCATAAGGTAGCTGGGTCTTATTTATAAATTTCTCTCTTTTATATCGTTTAGTATCACTAACGCTTCACGTAAATTTTCCACGGTCCCATCGTTATTATATTTCTCCACTAATTCTGCTACAAATAACATATCATTCGAAGCCCCGTAATCGTTTACCGTGTGTGCTAACGCTTCATATACGACAGGTTCAAGGGCGTGGCTATCGAAGCGGGTTATATACGTTCCGTCATTCGAAATAATTCGCTCTAGGCGCTCGCTTGCCTCTTCAAGTGATAAAGTCGGTGCGGGTTTGCTTGCGAATGCGTTGGGCATATAGGTTTTAAAGGCGATTCCACCAATAATGAACACGGTTAAAATAATAGCGATTATATCACGTTTTAAGTCCGTAATCATGGAAACCTACCTCCTAAAAGTCTGAAACGTTTTCGCACCTCACTTACATATATCGCAGGAAATTCCGGCTTTTCGTGTAATAATCAAGACTTTACTTTTCTCCTTTTGTTATCTGTGCAATCGTTGTTCCTCATATTCATAAATTACTTAAATTACTTACCTGTAAATTTAAATCCATTACTTCCTGCCTTATTTTTTCAAGTTTATTGTACAGCTCTTCGAATTTTGGATTAGTGATTTCTAAGGAAAATGCCTCTTTTTCTGCTTGCTTTAATTCCTTGTCTTTCTGCTCAATAGCTTTTAATAAAAAAACCATATTTAGTTTGGTCACGTTTCATTTCTCCTTTAAACGTAGAATCAACTTCAACCTCGTTAATTCAAAAACTCTATTAAGACCAAATTAGTAGACATACGCAAAATAGCCCCCCAAAAAGTAATGATGTAATAATAGTTAATTGAGTACTGTTTTCTTTATTTATAAGAGCACGGAATGTACTTAAGAAAAACAACATAAATAAAAAAGCCAATATAGCAAATAAAAAAGCCATTAGTTTTCCCCCTAACTTTGAATCTATTAAAAGGTTATCCGACTCTTTGGCATAAACTCTCTACTTTTACATAATACGGATTTATCATTCAATAATCGTATGTATAAGCACTTCCCTAATTATAATACCACATATTGGAATCTATTAGACTAATTATACAATTCTTATTACCCATGACTGTCTATTAGCTTAAAAAAATGAACAGGCCATCACTGGGCCTGCTCATCTATTTGTGCTATTCTACTAACATTCTCTTTGAGCATAACAAATTCATATCATCTACTTCATTCGTTTAGAGATTGGATGATTTTCTTTCATCTCCAATAAATCCCAAATGTTCCCATACAAGTCCTTAAATACTGCTACCGTACCATACGATTGTTCTACTGGATCTCTAACAAATTCCACACCTCTTGAAATCATTTCATTATAATCTCTCCAAAAATCATCTGTGTTTAAAAACAAAAAAACTCTACCGCCGGACTGGTTACCTACAAAGAGCTCTTGTTCAGGCTTTGATGCTCTTGCAAGTAATATTGTGGTACCAACTGAACCAGGCGGAGATACCACTACCCATCGTTTATCTTGCTCTGGCTGATATGTGTCTTCAACTAAAGTGAAATTTAACTTCTTTGTATAAAATTCAATTGCCTCGTCATAATCTTTTACAACAAGAGCGATATGTATTATAGATTGAACCATATCCCAAACTCCCCTACATTTCATAATTTCTTACTAATTCTATTTTTTTCAAATAACAATGCTTGACCTAAGTGCTCTCCAAAATCATTCTGATTATTACCCTTTTTCAAAACCAATAATAGTAGTTATTATACATTTACTTTTACTATTATTTTAGTAATTTAACTATTCGCTCATAGTCGTAAATGTTATGTGTCTTAAATGCCAACTTATGATCATTATGTCCTTCAACAAAACTAAAAATAATGTAGTCTTTATTTCTTACATAATTAGAAGAAAGATTGCTCTTAGTGATTACCTTAACAAGCTGAGCATCCATATCCGTTTGAAACATAGATTTTTTCATTATTCTGACGTTTGATTTTGTTATCCAAAATTCACCTTTAACCCGTTCATTATCAATAAGAATCGTCAAGTCCTTAATTTTCGTTTCAGATTCTTCTCCCTCAATTTCTCCAATGTTTGAGAATGCAATGGCATCGTTAACTACACTTTCCTCATGCTTACTGGATGATACGGACTGAATTGACTGGGTTTCGCCACTGTTTTTATCTAGTAATTTTTGCAATAGATTCACAATTTCGGCCAATCCAATAAAGAGAAATCCTGAAATAATAGCTGAAATCCACCAGTACAATGCAATTACGATCTGGARATCGCCATATTCATCTGTTGATAAAGCAAATCCTGAAATAATGCCAATGGCAATTATAAGTATTCCTATAGCCAACAGGCAGGTTGAGACGGTATTTCTCATCATTTTCGACCCCTCATGTGTATTGGGAATAAGTTCCATAGTGAAAACATATCAAAATTCCGTGACATATACTAGTAATTTCATTTCCTAATCCAATAGCTAAACTTTCATTGTTCTACTTATTCTAAAAAATAATTTAATTACTACACTAGCACTCAATGAAAAAGAGGCTGTTCCAAAAGCGTAAATCTCACTGAAGGGATAGCTCGCTTTGAACAGAAATATTGCAAAATATGAAAAATAGCCGTACAGGGTGATCTATTCCTGTACGGCTATTTTTTCGCGCATGTCCATGTATCTTCTTCCTCATCGTATCGCATATGTAGGCATAGATAATGACTTTTGTTAACATTTTGGGATGATAACTGTCTCGACCGCCACCTGGATAGGCGGCTGAAAAAATGCGATCACTCAGACGGTTCACGGCAGTGTTACCGACACGAACGAGGTGATTTTCGGGAATATCTTCAGCTAAATCCATTGGCAGGGTAAGCTGGTCCATGGTATATTGAATGTACATAGAAACCTTCCTTTCGAAGATGGTTGGGTGGTACCTCCATTTTACCAAAGGTTGGTTTCTTTGTTTTTTTACAGATTTCAAAACTTTGAAGAGGGTGTCTCTAAAGCCTATGGCTTTTGGGACACCCTCATTTTACTTTTCTGATCTATCGTTCCCATCATTTCTCCAATTACACTTTCCGATTCAATCATCCACCGATCACAAGTTAGTAGTTGTATCTACTTTCGAGACTGACCCTTATTTTCACTTATGATTTCGAAATTGTCTTCTATAATCAGTCGGTCCAAATTCAGCATATTTTTTAGATTTTTCTATTAAATAGAGAACATTCGAATATCCAATACATGATGAAAGTGAACTCATAGGGATGTTCCTCTCAGAAAATTGTACTTTTGTATCGGGGTTTTTGTACATTTCTTTCAAAATAGTTTGAATATATTGGAATGGTAGTAGATTTCAACTGAAAGGAGATGTCTGAATGTGAAGGTGTAACGGTTGTTGTACCTATCATCATAATCGGACAAGTCATTAAGGCTAGTATCATAATAAAGGAGATGTCGCTCATGTTAAATATCCTTGATTTTGAATTTGAAGAGGTCCCTATCGGAGGTGGGTCTTTGCCCTTGGCTGTAAATGCAGGGGCTTCCGAACTACCACTAACTGAAATTTGGCTTAGTGTCACCGGCTCTAATCAGTATATCTTCATGTACTCTACCATTGGATGGCAAGCACAAATCACCACTACGTCTATTGCTCCCGAGCTTGTCTTCCGCATTCGGCGCGGCGGATTTGGAACAAATTYTCCCATTGTGTTTCAAACATCGGATTCTGCTTTGCTAATTGGAAACACGGCTATCAGTATGAATATTGGAATGACTACAGCATTTGATCACACGGAGCTCCCACCAACGTCAGTAATAGGAGTAGCACAACAATATTTCTTAACCGTTCAGAATATAGGAGTTGGCAATGCTTCCATTGTCGGTCCTGTAAATTTAACAGGGTTTGTATTAGGATAATTGAAGAATACAGCCAATGAAATCACCATAGTCTACAATAGAGGAGTTGTGATTTAAATGCTCAATATCCTTGACTTCGACAAGGAAGAAATTCCAATTGGTTCAGGGTCGCTCCCTTTAAATTTAACCCCAGGCCCCGAACTTGCCTTGACTTCAATATTCCTCAATATTTCCAGCACAAACGTCAACTTATTAATATCTGCTACCGTAGGATGGGAAGTACAGCTGCTGAATCAAACCATCATACCTGAGCTTATCTTCCGAATTCGCCGTGGAGGTTCGGGATCGAGCTCCCCCATCGTCTTTCAGATACAAGATTCTCAGTATTTACCGGACTTCCAACAATTCATTATGCCTATCAACTTTAATACTTCATTTGATCATTCTGAGAATCCTAGCCCATCAATCGTAGGTAGTTATCAACAGTATTATTTGACTGTTCAACAAATTGGCATCGGAAATGTATCAATTATTGGTCCTGTCAATTTAACTGGCATGATTCTCGGTTAAAAGCAGGGTCACCGATGTAATCTGAAAAAAGTGAGGAATAGACCTATGCCAAGTATTTTGCAATATGCTACACAGGAAGTTCCCGCAGGCGGCGGATCGTTGCCCCTAGGACTAACGCAGGGGGTTGAGATTCATTTAACGTCAATATGGTTAACAGCCACAAGCTCAACGAACCAGCTTCAATTCTGGGGAAATGTCGGTTGGGCGTTACAACTTCTCAATCAGGCTGTATCTCCCCAACTAACTTTTCGTATTCGTACGGGAGGATTCAGCCCAACAGATCCTATCGTATTTCAAACCACGGACTCCGAGCTATTTCCTGGTAACATGGGCTTTATAACTCAGGTATCATTTAACACTTCCTTCACTCATACGCAAGTACCAAATCCAACGTTAATTGGTGTCGCTATACCCTACTTTTTGACCGTTTCCTATTTTGGCCTCGGAAACGTGGCCATTACCGGACCAATAAACCTTACAGGGCAAGTTCTAGGATAATAGAAGAAAACAACTTGTTCCTACAGTTTGTAGGTGACAAGTTGTTTTTCTCCATATATAAAATCTACCATGAGGAGGACATCTATTTGACGAACATACCGGTTACTATGGGTGCGCAATCACAGCAAGAGCCTTCCATTACCGTTAATACTTTGAACAACTTAACCGTCATTGTTACATCTAGCAGCATTTCTACAGGAACTTCCAGAATTAATGTATATGTGTCGCAGGATGGCGGGAATACGTACCCCTCCACTTTGACGCTGCCATTGCCCCCTGGTTTTACTACCCAAGGCAATGCTATTG
>NZ_JBFRDK010000187.1:0-11767 GCF_052113545.1 Paenibacillus sp. TAF43_2 | reverse complement strand
GGGTTCCAAGCGCATTTTTGAGTTTTTTTAATTTTCTCCCTGCTTTAGACGAATATCGTCCCCGCTCGTTTCACTCGATTTACCGCTGACTTTCCTGTTGGTTCATCAAATAAAACAGATAATCGGTCGGGAACCCCTCATATCCTTGCTGTCTCAGCATCGCAGTCACATTGCCCCTATGATACGTCCCGTGGTTGACCACATGCTGCAGAATCTCAGAGAACCGCGTATTGAGACTACCGTACTTCGGATGCTCGATCGTCATCTCCTTGTCCGGGCCTGGCGTTCGCTGCAGCAAATCTCGGTACTGTTCGGCGACGCCGGCGAACAGCTGCCGTGTCTCGTCCACTGTTTTGCCTTGCGCTTGCTCCGCCCAGACCGACATCCTCGGAAAAATGTTCTCGTTCGGAACTCCCGCGAGCACGCATAGATAAAGCTGTTCGAACAAGTACATATGCCCGAACGTTTGTGACACGGACGGGAAAACGCTCGTTACTTCCGCATGGAACACTTCCTTCGGAAGCTGCTCTAGATGTCCGAATAAACGCTCGTTCGCCCAAACGTGATAATCGTACAATTGATGCGTTTGTTTAAGCATGGGTGAAACCACCTTCCTTTATTCATCGTCGTTCGGCTGCTGCAGTCTTTCCACTATCATACACCGGGTTTGCTGACAACTGTTGTCAGCGAAGTACAATCGGAATCGTCTGCATAATGTTTTGCAATTCCTATCGCTATTTCCTGAATGCGATATTTCAGATCCAGCGGCTCCCGAATGCGAATGGCCGTGCCGAACGTCATCAGATACATTGGAAGATACTTGTTCATTGTTGGGGTATCGAGCAGGAACTGCGCCTCCCGGTCGGTCCGTTCCGTCAAATAGTGGCGCATATGCCAGTGGSCGCAAACTGCGTTCAACGTGACCGGGTCCCCCTCGATGCGAATGACCGTCAACGGTCCGTCCGCTTCTCGTTCCCGCTTGGACTGGTCATGGAAATAGGCGGACGCTGAGAAGTGCTCCGGTTTTTCGAACCGCATATCGGTCGGCTCCAGCCGTGCGATACGATCCACGCGGAACGTCCGAGCCGCTTGTGACCGATGGCAGAACGCGACAGCGTACCATTCGTTTCGGACATAAGCCAGCCCGTAGGGATCGATGTTACGTTCGCCCGACTGTTCCGCATTTGGTTTACGATAGGTGATGCGCATTGTTTGTCCGTCATCCGCCGCCTGCTCCAGGTCTCGCAACAACGGAACGACGGAAGGCGGACGCGACAGAGCAATCACATCCATGCCGCTCGTCTGACGGGTCAGATCGTGAAGCTGATCTTCGTGCAGCCCGTTCTCCACCTTCTTCAACACGCTTTCCAGCTGTTCTGTATAGGGGTAGCCAGCGCCTTGCGTAAATTTAAACGCGTCTACAAGCGCCTTCAGCTCTAAGGGATTGAAAAACAATGGTGTCTCCTTGAAGCTTTCCATAATGCGAATGCCGCCGTCATGTCCAGGTTCCGCGACGACCGGTACCCCGCTGGCACATAGTGCGTCGATATACCGGTACACGGTGCGGACGCTGATCTCCAAACTGTCTGCAATCTGCGCGGCGGTGAGCTTCCTTCCGGATCGCAGCATCCACAGCATAGACAGCATGTTATCCCATTTTGCCATAGGGGCAGCCTCTCTTCATCGCGTAATTGAACCTCATTTCACTTTGTAAAAACTAAATATTTCGTTCCTCATACTCAAAGGGTTCTTCGCAAGAGTACATTTCATGAAAAAACCCTTTGTACGGGATATCGTCTTCCAAACACTTTATAAGATACGACAGCTCCTCATCACACTTTGGTTCCTCACCGTTGTTCTGCATGACCTCGAATGCGTCAATAATATTTTCCAAGAGATTTACTTTGATAAATAAAGGCACCATTTCCAACATCGAATTTTCAATCTGGGCCTCGGATCTGTATCCCGCGAGGACTGTTTCAAAATAATCATCCATAAACTTTTTACGTTTACCGGCGTCTGGCTCAAATTGTATCCAGCCCACTCCGCTTGTCCAAAGGCCTGCCAAGTCAAACATATACCAACCGAAACATGAATTATCGAAATCATATACGGTTATTTGTCCGGTATCAAAATCGATGGAATAATTCCCATCGTTGTAATCAAAATGGAGCATTCCGAAAGTATCCTGGTTGCTGTCCAATCCTTTTAAGGTATTAAGGAGCTCTACCAGCTTCTCCTTAAGCAGAGATAGGGAGTCGGGGATCAATTTATCAATATATTCGGCATTGTATTTGTCAAAAAAACTATGCCGGCGATGGACAGGCATATACCCTTTTGATATTTGATGCAGTTTTCCCAGGACTTTGCCGCAATTGTAATAATATTCGGTAATTGGAGCTCCTTCTCGGTACTGATAATTATTTTCTACAAGCATTTTTCCTTTAGCCTTTTCAAACAGACAGACAAAAAAGGTGTGGTTATTATGTCTGATCTCCTCCAGCAGATTCCCCATCCGGGAGCTGATTACATTTGAGACACTTCCCCCATGCTCGAATAAATATCTAACATACTCAACTTCTCCCAGAAAATCTTCCCGGCTTCTGTCAGGTAAAAAAGCGATTCTAAGTATTTTTGCGTCGGCGCCCTCTTTCACACAGGTATATACGACATTCCTTCCACCATCATGAGCCGGAATAAGCTGAATTTCATAGCCTTCTAATCCGAACAGCTCCGATACTACTGTAAGCAAATAGGTATCACCGATTGAAACAACCTCGTTATAATTCATACAAGTTCCTTTCCGCACAAACATTTATTTTTTCTTACGCTATAAAAAGAACGTACCACAATAGCGGCACGCTCAATGGACTTTTTTGATCATTTTACTCTAATGGGCGCAAACCATTCCATCTGACAGTACTCGCCATCGTATGCATTCGTGTCTATTTTTTCCACGAARAATTCGCTATCCAGAAGCTCATATTTCCCTTCGTTCTCCTTTGCAAGCCTATCGATAGCATGATATAGCGCCTCTGCCCGCAGTTCACTAATCTCCTCATAATGATGGTTCCCTATATAACGAAAACCGACGCATAAGGAAGCAGGGACGGTGTCGCCTGAAAAGCCGTCAGGAATATCATTCAGATTCTGTACGCGTATAGATGGTAGATAGTGCGTCCAACTAAATGATGGATCAAGTGTCTTTGTTAGACCATAATAAATATTGGGTTCTACTGGACTTGGCACTTTATGCCGATTGTTCCACCAAAACTGCTTAGCAGCCTCGGGCGCTTTTGTCGGCGCTTCAGCAATTTCAATTCGATACATTTGCCCAATTAAATGAAACGATGGCATCATGACCATATTCGGCCCGTATACCAAGTTTCCGCAAACATTATTTTTCGGAAATAGATGAAGAGGAGCTGTTATATGAATGTTTCTTCCGGAATGTCTGCATTCGCCAGGCGTAAGCCCATATTCGCGTTTAAACGCGCGTATGTAGGTTTGCTCATGTTCATAACCGCATTCGATTGCAATGTCGAGAATTCGTTTCTCGGAAAGCATCAAATGCTCCAAGCTGGCGGCAAGCTTTCGAGAGCGGATATAGCTTTGTAGCGGCACGCCGAAAGCGAACTTGAAGAGTCGACGCAAATGAACAATGGAAATCGGGAGATCGACCACATACTCTGCCTCCCTAGTACCAGAAACATTTTCTTCTATTCGTGATAGAAGCTCAGACAAAAGCTTGTATAATTCCATGCAACACTCCTAGGATATTATTGTTCCTTATCATTAAAATACATAAGGACTATTAGCAAAATTATACCATGATATGGAAAACGTTGTTGTTTTCTGCATTTAAAAAAGGGGCTGTCTCAAAAGTCATTTTGCGATTTTTTGAGCACTACTTAGAACTTATTTTCATCGAGAAAAGGAACCTCAAGCTCCACTATACAGTGGAATTTGAAGTCCTTTCATTTGAAAATGGGGATGTTCCCCTGTCATGCAAAGACTTTTGCGGCAGCGCCTGCAGCAGCTTCATCTAAGTGCAGAAATGCACTTATTTAACCAAATCTTCTTCAAATCTGCTCAATTAGAGGTATTTGTACACCTATTTGCAACATTCCAAACTTGTTTGTTAAAAACAGGTGCACTTTTACACTTATTTACTCTCCACTATTGGTTCGCGCACATTACAATCATACGACGATCATCGCTGATGCTGGATATGGTCAGTCTGAGTTATTATGCGCTACAAGCAGCAAGCAAGGGAAAAACTGAGCTGCGAGAAAGGATATTCGCTGTCGGTAAGACGAATGATTAAACCCGAAAGTGTTTTAGGGCAGATAAAGAATAATCAAGGATTCCGGCGTTTCTGCTTCGCAGCTTACCTAAGGTRAGTCTGGAGGTCGGGTGGCTTTCGCTTGCCCAYAATCYKATGAAGCAAGCAACCATAGACCAGAATAGAAAAATAGCAGTACAGGAATAGCTCTCCTGTACTGCTATATATTTACCAATACACCCGTTCAAAGCGAGCTATTCCTCAGCGAGCTTGATGCTTATGGGACAGCCCCTAGACATTCTTATTACGATTCGAGCTTACAGGCCTCAAGCCCCATACAGTCCGAATTTTCGCTGTTGCTTATTTAATATTCTTTTTTAATTACAAAAAACGAACCTCGGATTGTTCCAGCTAGTTTAGACTTTTGCCTCGCAAACTTAAACTTTCCTTCTAACTCCATTGGTACTTCCATCCCCTCGGAAAGCTTAAAGCCAACGGCCCGCTTCTTAGCGTCATCGACCGTATACATGACATTGATTCCAAGACCGTCTTCATAAAAGACGTAAGCAAATTTAATATTCTCCACTTGAAAACGCGACGTTTCTAAAGGCTTGGCCGCAAACGCAATATCACGCTCTTTCAAAACTTGGTTCACATAATCAAGTGTATCCTGACTTTCGCTAGCCGGCACAACCGTAAATTCATGTTTGTATTTATTCATAAAGTAACGGGCTTCATTAGCGCGCAAACCAGCAAGCGCTTCTGCTACAGGTGAAGACTCTAAACCAACCGTAGACACATTTTTAAAATCAACGATATAAGACATGTCCATCACTCCTTTATTACATTATTTCCAACAAAACTTGTCATTATTTATAATATCATTCCTTATCCCCACCATTCTACCACGCAAAGCGGAGAAAACAGAAATGATATGCGGTGCGGGTTCAAAAGCCTTCTTTACCTGCTTCGGTTCATAAATATGGACGAATCGTCACTTATGCTGATCACTAATTTAACTTAGAATTACCGTATAAGTCTGAAAAAGGCTGTGATTATAATGTTAATTAAAAGAGACAAATGGTTGCAATATCGCATCTTTCGCAGCAGGTCCTCTCTCGCCGGACGGTTGCCACAAACACAGTTGCTTAAGAAGAACACCTTATCGAAAATGCTGCTTCAATATCAAAGCGTCGTACTGAAACCTCGCAACGGGAGTTACGGAAGGGATATCGTGTTCATCAAACGGAACGGTACGAATGCCTATCGTATTCATAACGAACAGAATGCAGTTACCATGAGAGACACTGATAAAATACTCAAATGGCTCCGTAAAAAAAACAGTGCTCATGGATATATTGTCCAAAGACGTCTGCAACTTGCTCAAATAGGGCACAAGCCATTCGACATTCGCATAATAACTCAGCGGAAAAAAGGCTCTTTATCCCCCTGGAACGTGACAGGCTCATACGCAAAAGTAGCGGCGCAAGGATATTTAGTCACAAATGTGACTAGCCGCACCATTCCAGTGCTTGAGGCGCTAAAATTAGCCCGAATCGGAGATCGGAGCTTGCTTGTCAAAGCGGAACGGATCGCACTATTGGCTGCCAAAAGACTTGGAGAGCGTTACCCCAAGCTTAGACAAGTCGGGTTCGATATAGGCATCGACAGAAAGCATCGAATTTGGATCATTGAAGGCAATTATCAACCGGACTTGCGCCCTTTCCGGCTCTTGAAAGATTCCTCGATGCAGCGCAGAATATCATGGTATAAGAAACATTAGAGCGAAAAAAAGACGACCAGCCTTTTATCCTTGGCTTGTCGTCTTTTCATTTTTATAACCTATACTTGATCATGCCCCGTTTGGGATTTTACTTGCGTCTACTTGTACTTACAACACGCGTCACTTGGAACTTATTTACCCCTACCTGTATAATGGCAAACTTGCTGAAAGAAGTGCCGGAAGAAGTATACGGTTCCGCCTCAATATTTCCACTCGGTGTTCTAACCGTTGCGGTGATTCTAGTCACCAAGCAAACTCCACGGCTAGAAGCTGTCCAAGTCTCGTCACGCTGAACCGCATAATTGTCGTCACTACAAAAGATGGATGCATATTCAACTTTTCCAAACGCATTAAACGATGTGGAGTTAAATATCTGAACAGGGTCGTAACCCGTAGGTCTTCTATTTCCCATCTACAAAACCTCCTTGATATTGGTATCGTTCATTAAATGCAAATTAATAGATTTTGGTAAGGTATAAATGTGGACAAGGAAAAAAAGCACGTTTGTCCAATGGTCGCGAGGATACGGCAGCATATGATGATGCACCTCAAACAAAAAAAGAACCACCCTCGTAGTTAAACAGGTGGTTCGACACTATAGGTTTAAAACAGCGAGCGCTATTACTATGCTTCTCTTAATCACCACTCATAAAAGTTTTCCTCGACCAGCAACTCAAATGAATCCGCTACTAACTTAATCTCCCCGGTATCGTGATAACAGATGTGTACCTTTCCTAACCGATCGATGATAATCGGGTCGCCGGAACCATCCATAGAAATGACATAACTAGTTCGTAAAACCTCTGCGCAGGGAAGCTCCTTGAATTGCTCTCGGAACTCCAGTGTCAAATCAATAACCGTTTCATTTCCGAGACTAGAGCCATTAGAGAATGCATGTACCGCAAGACCTGCATATGCTCCGCCAAACGTCCTTATAAAATGTACGTAATCTTCATGAAAGCTTACATTCAGCCGTTGCTGTGCCTTAGCAATTTCCTCTTGGGTCGCCGGAATGCCTACTAGTGTGCTATTATCCTCCAGATGAAGGAAATTCTTTAATCTCTCCATTAACGCATCCTTCATAAGTTAATCTCCTTTGTACACTTTCTCCTCTACTAATGTGACTAATAGCTATAACTCTCCCTCAAGAAACTTAATGAGGTACATTTCAGGCTGCACGAGAAACTCTGTAAAGCTGCACAAATCCGCATACTCCTGGTGCTCCACGTCATAACAGCCTACCAAGCCTTTTTTCTTCGGATTCCATACTAGCTGCAGATCAGAGCAATTGTCGATATCGGCTGACAGACGCAACAGCTTTTGCCTGCCAACTTTCATCTCGATCGTATCAGTTAATGTAAAAAAATCGATATACCCGATTTTATATTCATTTTGCGCAAGCTCAAGGCGCAGCTTGTCTCCAATTAGAAAGCTGACCAGTTCATCGGTCAGTTTATATTTTTTTAGCTCAAACTTTTTATTTTCCATATTATGAAGCTCTGCCGGCTCCAGCGATTTCAAATAGTCAGCCAAGATTGTATTCTTATTGCTGACCGCAATCGTATACGGGCGCTCGCCGTCCTTTTCCGCAAAAGTCACGTCCGCACCGCGTTCGATCAAAAATTTGACCATGGCCAGATTACCCATGCGCGCGGCAACGGTTAACGGAGTCGCTTGATAAGGATAGACCATATCCGGTTTATTATAGTTGATGTCCACCCCATGATCGAGCAAATAGGTGAGTGTCTTATAGTCATGATCCGATACAGCTTGACGCAATACAGCACCGCCATGCAACTTTATATCTAATCCCAGCTCATGAATGAGCCGGATATTGTTTTTGTTGCCATAGTAGGCCTGTGAATACGCGCCAGACCCGATTTGATTGGGCTTGTCCAGCTTGGCTCCTTGCGCTGCAATGTAGCGAATGATGTCTTCCTTGCAATAGCGAACTGCTCGCAAAAAGGCCGGATTATGATTGACATTCAGGTTGATCCCATGCGCTACCAGCAGCTTTACAACATCCATTTGCTGCAATATAAGCGCCAGATCAAGCGGACTTAACGTGGTATGCTTGCTAAGTATGATGCCAGCTTCAATATCCCAGCCTGCTGTAATAGCAGCCTGCAAAGCAGGAATATTTCCTTTGTATATGTGCATCGCAATTTCCGGCAGATCCTCGAACTTCCCAATATCTTTTAGATTTATCATTCATTAATCGCTCCTACACCTAGCTCAACTGTTATTTTCTGAAATTGCTTCGCACCCTTTTGACAAGAGCCACTGCTTCATAACGGCAAACGCCTGCTGTACATCCTGTTCATAGAAAACAGCCACCTCTTGTTGGTAAGCATAATTCAATCGTACATAGCCACCTAGTTGCCGGTAGAACAGGAAGCATGCATATGGGGTCTCAATGGACAAATCCGGTGGAAAATCTGCTTGGCACATCCCAGCCAAATCGGGTAGCGAAAGCTGATCCTGCCCTTGTGGCAAACGTAAAAAGAGATGGCTCCGAGTACCTGTCCACGGTTCATAATAGACAGCTTCATCTTGACTGATTCCATACATCTGACGATATATTTCGTCCAGCACCAAGGCGTACATCCCTTCGTCTTCCTGCTCCCGTTTCTGCAGTGAAATCGCCTTAACGTGCTCCGCATGCCGAGGCAGCCAGAGAAGTAAAGCCGTCTGGGGATGCACGGCCAGAAAATCACCGTCTACCGTTGTACCTATAACGGTACACTCACCGATCTGTTGCTCAGTAATGGGGCTGTCTTCGTCATGCTCCCATAACCCATACTCAGCAAAGGGTTTAAGCACCTCCATATCCGGCAGCTGAACATTCAACCACCCTCTGTAAGTCCCTTCGCCAAATCGCTGCAAAAACCGGAGGTAGCCCGGTGGATAAACAGCGCTGTCTTCCTTCGCAAGTGCTTGGTTTTTACCATCTGACAGCGGTTTTGGCCGAGATACAATGTACATAAATACTCCCMCTATTTGGACTATTAAGTCTGCCGCTGTTGGCAGTCGGACGTACTTCATGGAAAATTCTTTTCAAAATTCATATGTCCTATGACGATTTTGTTTTATATTCAACAGATTGGTTCTATAAATGTATCTTATTTCCATTATAGTGATCGCTTGTCCTGAGTCTACCTACTTTTCACCTGAATTTTGGAAATAAAGTTTGCAATGCTAGAAATATAGCCTTGCCCGTTCAGCACAATCTCCAGCTCCTTCCCTGTGTGCTTCGCCCCTCTTTAAAAATAAAAGAGGGTGTCCCTCTGTCATTTTATGACTTTTGGGATACCCTCTATCAATATATTCCGTATTCTTACAATAATATCCGACTTTCCACAACAAAATTTTTCACCTTACTTAGAATATGGATCACCATACCATCTGTTGGGCGGCATCAAAAGGCATCCGAAATCGTGTGCCCCTATCCAGAAGGAAAGTGCTGTAAGATGAAGGAAAAGAAAAGAACTCAAACATGGGCTTCCCCTGATTTTGACGATTCGGCTAATGACAATTTCCCATCTTCCATTCGGTATACCTTGTCGCAATATTCGAGCATACGCTCATCATGGGTAACCATAATCGCCGCTTTCTGGCGCAACTTCACCTCATGCGCAATTAGACTGACCACCTCATGGGCACGTTTGGTATCCAAACTTGCTGTCGGCTCATCCGCCAAGATGATGTTGGGATTATTCATTAAAGCACGAGCAATCGCTGTCCGTTGCTTCTCACCGCCTGATAGCTCTTCCGGAGGGCTTTTTAACTTCAAACCCAGACCCAGCTCTTCCAGCAACTTCGTGGCGAATTCCTTATCCTCCCTTTTAACCTTTCCCGACATCCTTTTTACTATTAGCAATTGATCAAGAACATTTAAATAGGGAACCAAATTCGATGATTGCATAATAAATCCGATTTCTCGTAACCTAATATTAGATAGTTCTTTCGCAGTAAGCGTAGAGATATTATAGCCATTCAGCTTAATCTCTCCTACGGAGGACCTAAGCAGCGCTCCAGCAATAGATAAGAACGTACTTTTACCAGACCCGGACGGTCCAACTACAGCAACAAACTCACCCGGCTCCACTGATATTGACACATGATCGAGTGCCGCGATTCGATTGCCTCCTTCAGCATAATATTTTGTGACTTCACTCATTTGCAATCCCTTAGTCATTATTCAAACCTCCCGAGCGCTTTGAGCGGATCAATCTTTGTAATCTTGCGAACAGATACGATCGAACTTAACATAGCGATAATTAGCAAGATAACAGAATACGTGACGACAAGACTAGTTTCCAGCTTGAATGGCATACCCTTCGGCATAATGGCAGCTGTTCCATAAGTCAGTAAGATTCCAACTACAATACTAGTCAGCGAAAGCACGAACACTTGTGATACAATAGCTTTGCCCAAAAATCTGTTACTAGCACCAATAGCTTTCATAATGCCGAATTGGTTGGTCTTCTGCATCGTAATTACATAAAAGAACACCCCAAGCACGAATGCGGAAATAGCGAGTAAAAATGCAAGCATCATTAAAATAGTGCCGTTCTCTTCTTTGTACCCTGGCATTCCTTGAACGGCTGCCGCTCGGGTAACCGTATCCGTATTTAATAGCTTACTATTAATTAAATCTGGAGCGATATCCTTGCCTTGTAACATAATCGCATTAACGGGCCCTGCAACTCCTTTATCCGAACCAGGAGCCGCGAAGGTAATCTTCCGCCATTCAGCCATTGGAGTAAATACTGATGCAACGTGGTTATAGGTCTGATTCTCAACATATCCGATAATTGTCAATGATTCCGTCGTTCCATCTAACTGAAAAGTGTCACCAATATTATAGCCCTCGTCCTTCATGGTTGAATTCACCACGACACCTGTAGGATTCCCAGAAGATAGGCTTTCCCCTTCTACGATAGCCGGTTCTAAGAAGCTTCCTGGAATAATTCCTATAATCGCTATGTCCATCTTATCTTCATTCTTGGTGCTTTGCTCCTTAAGCGCCGTTGCCATCGTTGTTCCCATGGGTGCGGCAGCACTCACATTTGGTAGCAGCTCCACTTCCTTAATCAATTGATCAGACAGTAACGACTTGCTCATTGAAGACTGCGACCCTTCTTCAAATACGACATAATCAGCCTTCATTGTCTTAAATGTTGACGCAGCTAGCGTAGATAGTCCATTCCCCAAACCTGATAAGATGAATACTAACCAGGCTATCAGTACAAAAATAATGACGATCATTAAAAATCTCATTTTACTATGCATCAATTCCTTCATAGCTAAAAACATTTTCTTTTCAACTCCTTATCTCTATTTTTCTGACACTTGTGTCAATTTTATAACACAATCGCGCTTGTCTCATTAATTAAACATTATAAATGACACTTGTGTCAAATTAATTCCGAGACTAAGGCTAGCTCTTAGCTCCCCCGATCCACATTTGAAACAACAGCTTTCCCCAATCAGGAATAGGGATATTCAGCATATTAGGCGTATTAATTAAGTTAAAAAAAACACCAATAAGTACAGGCAATGGGATATCTTGCCGTAGACTTTTGCCCTTTTGTGCGCGTTCAAACAAGCGTGATAATTGAATTTTAAGGGTCATATGTGCTTCCTCAATAAATTCAAGATCTCGCGCTGCTGCAGAAGAATTAGCAGTATTAATT
>NZ_JBFRDK010000186.1:0-11882 GCF_052113545.1 Paenibacillus sp. TAF43_2 | reverse complement strand
TTCACAAAGATACCGGTAAAATGATAGGCAGAATTTTTTTGTACGTGAAAGAAACGACTATTGCCTCGATTTATGAGGAAGGGAAAAACAAGGGCGGCGAATTTTATATCGTCGATTCCGCGGGCAGAATTATCTCTTCACAAAATAAAGCTATGTTATACCGGGATTTCAAGGAAGCCGTCTCCATAAGCATTCCCGAGAATGGTAAAGACACAACATTTACCCAGGGCAGCGGTAGCCAAGAAATGTTGCTATTCACCCATCGCTTCGAACCGTTGAAATGGACAATTGTAAGCGCTATCCCGATGAATAATATTTCTTCCGATCGGAAAGAAATCAATCAATTGATTATAGGAATCGGCGCAGCATGCTTGCTGCTAGCATTAATTGTGTCCTTCCTATTGTCCCGGTCGATCACGCGACCCATCTTCCGGCTTGCCAAGACCATGAGAGAAATCCGGACGGGAAAGATGCAAGTCAGAAKCTCCTACCAATCAAAAGATGAGATCGGATATTTAAGCGAGGGCTTCAATAGTTTAATGGATCGCATTGAGGCGCTTATGGCCGAAAACGTCGAGAAACAAAGGACAAAGGCCGAGATCGAATTCAAATTGCTGCAATCGCAAGTGAAGCCACATTTTTTGTACAATACGGTTGAAACTATTATTTCGCTCATTAAGCTGGGCTTAGGGAAGCAAGCCATACAGGCAGCCCAATATATGGCGAATTTCTATAAGATCTCGTTAAGCAAGGGCAACGATATCATATCGATAGGCGAAGAAATGCGTTTAACGGAAAGCTATTTGGAAATTCAGCAGCTGCGTTATGTGGAATATATGGAGTATACGATGGAAATGGACAATGAAATTTTGTCCTATTCGATACCGAAGCTGACCCTGCAGCCAATTGTGGAGAATGCCATCTATCACGGATTGAAGCTCAAAAAGGAAAAAGGAATCATACGCATTACAGGAAGGCGCAGCGGGAGCAATGTGGAAATCGAAATTTACGATAACGGGGCGGGTATGGACAAGAATCAAACCAAGGCAATAATGGCAGGGTCCAGCGTTCCTGATGAAACCAGCGGGTTTGGGATCACAAGCGTATTTAATCGAATTCGAATGCTGTACGGGGAAAGATACGGTCTGCAAGTTGAAAGCGAGTACGGCGTTTATACGAAAATTATAATTGTACTGCCCCTTCGTCATCATTAGCTCCTGCCCGCATCCATGAGACAGGCATATCTATTATCCGCAAAATAAGAAATGAATAGAATAGGAGGAAAGAGCATGTACAAAGTGCTAATCGTCGATGATGAATATTACTTCAGACAAGCCTTGAAGATTTCGCTGCCATGGAGTGAGCTGGGCTTTCAAATCGCGGGGGAGGCAAAAAATGGGGCGGAAGCGCTGGAACTGATGATCGAGGTAGAGCCTGATGTTGTGTTGGTCGATATGAATATGCCGATTATGGATGGATTGGAGTTTATACACAAAGCCAAGGAGCGCGACCGGAAAACAAAATTTCTGGTGTTGTCAGGTCACAGCGAATTTGTGTATGCCAAACAGGCCGTGCAATTGGGCGTTTCTAATTACGTGCTGAAACCCATTAACGAAGAAGAACTTCAAAGCTCCTTACTGGATATAAAGGAGCTCATACGATCGGAGCGTCTGGGCAAGATTGAGTTGGACGATCTAAGGAAGCAGGCAAGCGATGGCTTGTCTGTCATGAAGGAGCAAGTGCTGAACGGTTGGCTGCAGGGCAACGTTATTACTAGATCCAGTTCCGATTGGGATCGATTACATGATTTGGGAATAAAGTTGAAAGGGTTGCATTACCTGGCAATTGTCATCGACCTGGATTCAAGCGAGGAGAGGAATCTTGAGGAGGGTATGCTGATTCGTAAAGCCAAGGTACAAGAAATCGCTCAAAATGATATGCAAGGCGCCTTTCAGTGTGTCAGCTGTCATGATCATGATGATCGTCTGGTTCTGATCATAGGATCGCCTGACGGCTCCTTCAACAAGCTGGAATCGATTTGCGAACAGATTCGATTGAACGTAGAGAACGATTTGGCTTGTACGGTAACGATTGGCTTAGGGAATGGCTGCGAAACGTTTGAGTTGATCTCAGTTTCATACAAGGAAGCGTTAATTGCTTTGAAGCAGCGGTTTGTATGGGGTGGCAACAAGGTGTTCGCTCATTCCTTGATTGCGGAAACCGGGATAAAGGTCGGATTGTTCTCGGTGGAAAAAAGAAGCGGCTTGCTGATGCTCATGCGAATCGGGAACATGTCCGAGACAGAAGAATGGCTCTCGCGTTTTTTTCATGATACTCGCGTCCAACAAGCGTCTATGGAAATGCTGCTTCTCGCCGGAATCGAATTCGTATCCACATGCCTGGAATTTTTGGCCGAAGCGTCGCAAAGCTTTGAAGATGTCTTCCGAAATACGACACAACCCGATATGATACAACACGTTCAGCGGATGAAAACCTTCAACGAGTTGGAGGACTGGATACGTACTTTAATTCTAAAGTCCATGGATCATGTACATAGTCGCAAAACGAATAGAGCCGTCAAAGTTATAGAGGAGGTCAAATCGTATATTACGAGGCATTACGGCAATGAAGAACTGCGAATTGAAGATATCGCAAAGAGTGTTCATATGAATTACAATCATCTTTGCTTCGTGTTTAAGAAAGAAACGACCTTTACGATCAATGACTACCTGACCGAAATACGGATTATTAAAGCAAAGGAACTTTTTGATCAGGGAGAGAAGGTTATTCAAAACGTATCGAACCGGGTGGGATATGCGGACGCCAACTATTTCAGCAAATGCTTCAAAAAATATATGGGAATCACGCCTAGCAAATATGTGAATCAAATCCAATAGCCTATACTTCAATACAGACGTTAGGGGGAAAGTGAAAACTTTGCCTCTATCGTCTATTTTTTTGCCGTTAATTTTACTGCTAGCCCGAGAATAGTCTCTGTACTAAATATGGGAAGATTCGTAAAATTATCTCAAGGTTGATACCGCTTTCAATATCTAAAATCAATCCGATATTCGCTTTGACAAATAGGGGAGGTAAACAATGAAAACGAAGTCAAAGGCAGTGGCTATGTTCCTTATGGCAAGTACTCTTCTGGTTTCATCGGCATGCAGCAGCGGAAATGAAACAAAGTCCAACCAGCCGTCCGACAATCCGTCGCCCTCGGCAACAAGCAAGGAGGATAACAAGAATACGACGAAGACGGACAGCAAAAAAATCAAGATGAGAGTCATAACGCTTACGACGGACGAGAATCGCAACAACATTATGGAAAAATTCATCAAACCGAATATTGCTGCAGCGCTYCCTAATCTTGAAGTCGAGTTTGAGCCCGGCGGCGGCGGCGAGGATATGGCAAACAAATTGAAGACGTTGAATGCTTCTGGGGATATGCCGGACGTATTCTGGAATGATGCGGGCTACTTTACGCCGCTCAAGAGCACTGGCAGCATTCTGGATCTGTCACCTTATATTTCGAAAGACGGTTTCTTGGACAAATATGCGGTGCCGGATGCGTTAAAGCATGTCGATAACGGGATCTACAGCTTGTCTTCCGGAGCGGACACGTATTTCACCCCTGTTATCTTCTATCATAAAGATATGTTCGAAGAAGCCGGGGTTCAAGTGCCTACCACGTTCGATGAACTGATTCAAATCTCGAAGACGCTCAAGAGCAAGGGCATGGTACCGGCTGTGACTCCCGGCAAGGACGGGTGGGGACCGAAGCTCTTTATGCTGCAGCAAATGATTCAAATCGGAGATCCGCAGGCGATGGCAGACCTTGTCAGCAACAAAACGGACTTCAACAATCCATCCGTCAAGGAAGGAGCGGCTCGCATCGAAACGCTGGTCAAGGAAGGCGTGTTCCCAGACGGTATTGCAAATGTGGATTACGGTCCGGCGATGGAAATGTTTACGTCCAAAAAAGCGGCTATGTTATGGATGTTTACTTGGGAGCYGCCAAATCTCGCAAAAGACGAAACGGTTGATTTCTTCCCATTCCCAAGTGCCAGCGATAAGTATAACCCTGCACAGACCGTACAGTTCTGGGGTTCCCCGCTTAACGGTTATGCGGTCAACGGCAAAACAGAGAACCCGGAAGAGGCCGTCAAGCTTGCCGAATTTCTAGCCATGGCGGATGCGCTATACTTCGAGTCTACCGGGGCTCCCATATCTTTGCAGACAGGCAACCAGGCGATGGATAGGAGCCCGCTTATGCAGAAGTTCGTTGACTGGTACAATCCGATTCCTAATAAAATCGCGTCCATGGCTCTTAATTCCCTAGATGCGAGGACGTCATCCGAAATATCTACGCAAGGAGCGAATTTACTAACGGGTGAGTTCGCAGCCGATGATTTTAATGTGGCGATGAACAAGATCTGGAGCGAAAATACGTGGTTTGACAAGTAAAAGATGCAATAACAGCTAAATCCCCTTTGGATTGATCCAAGGGGGTTTAGACACAAACTAAATGGTGGAGAGAGCGATGAACAAGTACTTTAGCACCAAAGTGACTATATTTGTGTTTGCTTTCCCGGCATTACTGCTGTTTTCCTTATTCTGCGTATACCCTTTGATTCCGGAGATCTGGATGAGCTTGCATAAGCATGACGGATTTAGAAACTTGGGTTTTGTTGGTTTAAATAATTACAAAGAAGTGATGGCTTCCCCATCCTTTTGGACCGCTCATAAGAATACGTATCTCATTGTAGCCATTTCATTATTGCTGGGGCTGCCCCTATCCATGATGCTTTCGCTTTTTATGGATGCTCAAACACCGAAGTTTCGTCGATTCTTCAAGACGGTGGCGATGTTCCCTGCTATCTTGTCGGTCACGGTTGTTGCACAGATCTGGTTGGCGTTCTACGAACCAAATTGGGGTTTATTTAACGAGATTCTCCGATCGTTAGGGCTCAGCTCATGGACGCATTCGTGGTTAACGGAAAAGAAAACAGTAATGCCCAGCATCGGAGTGACATTCCTGTGGCAATATATTGGACTGAACGCGTTGCTGTTTTATACAGGAATCAAGACCATACCCAAGAGTTACTATGAAGCGGCTTTGATCGACGGTGCTAATTATATTCAAGTTTGCTTACGAATTACGATCCCCTTGCTGCAGAATGTAATCAAATACGTACTAATTCTGTCTACATTAGGCTCAATGGCATTTTATTCGCATGTACGAGTCATGACGGCAGGAGGCCCAGGAGATCTATCCAGGACGGTCATCTACCAGATGTATTATACGGCATTTGATACTTCCGAATTTGGCAAGGGTACTGCGATCGCCGTTATTTTTATTCTGGAATGCCTTTTGATCTCCTTTGTCATTCAAAGGTACGTTGCCAGAGAAAAACTGGAGTTTTAAGCTAGGGGGGAGCTTTCTGAAATTATTAAGTCGAGTGTTTTGGGTAGCCGTGGGATGCACGTTTTTGTTTCCCTTGTACTGGATGGTAACGATGTCATTGAAGTCCAAAAGCGAAGCTTACGACAATCCTTTTGGATTGCCGTCTTCCTTGGACTGGCTGAACTTCAGCGAAGCGCTGTCCAAATATCATTTTTATACGTATTTCGAGAACAGCGTGATTTATACCGCAGGCACAATCGCCATTACGTTGACAACGGGCAGCATGCTTGCTTATTGCCTCAGCCGCATGCAGTGGAAATTCAATTCGATAATGCTGTTTTATGTATCTATGGGTTTAATTGTCCCAATCGAAGTAGTCGTTATTCCTTTATTCCAGCTCGTTAAATGGATGCATATCAAAAATAGTTATTTGGGCCTTATCTTGCCGTATTCCGGCTTCGCCATCGCTTCCTGCGTACTGATGCTGTATGCCTTTCTTCGTTCATTGCCTAAGGAGCTGGAAGAAGCAGCATGCATAGATGGAGCGAATGTCTATCAAACGTATATTAAAATCATATTTCCAATCGTAATGCCAGCGCTCGTGACGCAATGCGTTCTTATATTCATTCGAATCTGGAACGAATTTCCGCTTGCTTTTATTATTGCTTCCAAGGATCAATTCAGGCCGCTTACAGTCGGGTTGCTTGGTTTCTTTATCAATGTGGGAGTTACGGATTGGGGACTCATCGGCGCGAGTATGCTGCTGTCCAGCTTGCCAATGATCATCGTTTATTTAATAGGCAACGAAAAGATCGAAAATGCATTGACTGCAGGTGCAATTCTAAAGTGACGAATGTGAAGTGGGAGAAGGGACATCTGATAAGGTGTCTTTTCTCCGTATTTTCAGGTTGGCGCAGCGCACTATGTTTACTTATTGTCCCGTGAATTTTACTTGCAGTCCAATAATAGTCTCTGGGAATATTCTTAGAGGCTGGTATTATAAAAGCATTGATTGACAGCGCTTCCATTATTGGAAATAGAATTGCTCAGTCAAAGGGAATGTAAAGGTTTGCAGCCAGAATTCTGCTCCATGAACAAGGATGGTAATGCAAGGGGGGGGAATAAAGTTCGGAATCTGCTCAACATTTTTACCTAATGGCAACCAGAAGAAACTACCTTTCGTGGAAGTTACGGGCTGTATTTATTATTGACAAATACAGCAGAGAAACCGGGACTAATACCGCTTAGGCGGCAATGTGTATAAGATTTTACTTATATCCAGGGAGGTTTTATGAAAGTGAGAAAAAGAGCATTTATTTGGATTATGACTTTGGTAATGGTATTTCCCATGCTACCATTCTCAGGGTCGGTAGTAGTCGCGGCTGACAGTGCGCCAATTGCAAACGCGGCTGACACTACACCAAGTGCAACTATCTATGTTGCTACAAATGGCGATGATCACACAGGTGAGGGAACACAAGATAAGCCGTACAAAACGCTTGCCAAGGCAAAAGCAGTAGTAAGGACTTTGCCTAAGACCGGCGGTGATATCGTTGTTCAAATTGCAGATGGCTATTATTCGCTTGATGAAACCCTGGTTTTTAACAAGGATGATTCCGGAAGCGCAAGCAGCACGATTCGCTATGAGGCGGCGCCGGGTGCGAAGCCGGTAATCAGCGCTGGTGAAATGCTGGAAAAAGGCGTATGGACAGAGGCTTTAGGCCTTACCCAGACGGGCGGCTTAACGGCGTACAAAACGACCCTTAACCGGAACGATAAGTTGCGCGCGATCTATGTAAACGATAAGATCGCCAACATGACTCTGAGCCCGCAAATCGCTTCGACCAACAGAACCGTCAACGGCACCCCGACAGCCAGCTTTACCGGTGCCAATAACCCTTGGGCGTGGCAAAGCGGCAGCAACATCCGTGCGGCTATCGTATTCGATGCCAGCGTGGGTCTGACGACGGCAACGAAAAATCCCCAAAACATCGAAGCGGAAAGCATGGGCGGCTCCACAGCCAGATGGTCGAGGCCTTTTGTCACCTTCGCGTCGATCGAACAGGCGCCGGCAGCCAGCAATAAGCCCGGCGGTGTCATGCTCCGTTTCCAGATGCCATATGGTGCGATTTCACAGTCTTTAAGTAATAACACGCAATACAATCCAGGTAACAACCAAGTCATCCGCAACGCTTTTGAATTTTTCAATAAACGCGGAGATTTCTATTTCGACCAGGCGGAAAGCACACTTTATTATATCCCGCTTGCAGGTGAGGATATCAATACCGCTGACGTGGTCATTCCAAGGCATGAGAAGGTGCTCGACATAAGAGGGATTGCTGTAGGAGATCGATTGAAGCCTGCCCAGGGCTCGGACGATGGACGTGTCAAACACATAACCTTTAACGGGCTGAAGTTTGCCCATACCGACTACAAGCTATTTGAACTAACGGGCACCTATACACTTAGCGACGGATCCGGTCCGGTAACGACCAGCTCCCGCGGCTTCGCGTCAGTACAAGGCTCTATCGTGAACACCGTTTACTTCCCAAGCAGCATCAACTGGCATGAGACTTTCTACCGAGGGTATGACATACCGCCAGCAGCGGTTATGATCAACGCGGCGAGGAACATCAAAGTGCTGAACGGCGAGATCGGGCTTACCGGATTTAATGGCATCCATGTAGAGAACGATGTTAAGGACATCGAAGTCACGGGCAACTATATCGCAGATACGCTCGCTTCTGGTGTTGTAATCGGACATCCGCAACATATCTATGAAAACGATGAATCGATTAAGCATGAATCTAGTATTTCGGTCTCTGGCACGCCAATAAGGAACTGGGCCGGCGTTGATAAGGAGAAATTTAAGGCGGGTACGGAAGCTGTACCGGAAAATATTTTTATCACAAATAACTTTTTGTTTAGGAACTGCTACGGATTCCCGGGGGCCAACTCCCTAACCTCATTCTATACAACGAACATGCAGGTACTGCACAACTACTTTTATGACGCCACTTACGGCGCCTTGAGCATCGGCTGGGGCTGGGATGAATACGATGGATTCGGCTTTACTGCCCAAGGGTCCAACAAGACCGGCGGCCCGTACCACGGTACGCATGAAACAAGTCTCGCGAGGTCCCCAGTAATCTCTACAACCTCCAGAAATAACAAAATAAACTATAACCGGGTAGAGGAAATTTGCACGATAGTTAACGACTCCGGAGCCATTTACTCACTGGGCCGGCAGGGCGATCCGGGGAATTTGCCGGGCGGAGGAACATGGGACACCGTCAACGATCTGACAAACAACCCTGTCACCGACAAGAATAGTAACTGGCATTCTGACAACTGGACGAATTTCACAGAGATGAACTATAACTTCCTTGATCCGAATCCAACAGGCAAACCTACGACCTCCAACAACTGGACGAACGGTTTCCATCCTGACGAAGGCAGCACGTTCATCAAAATGATCGGCAACGTCGTGCAGTCAAAGCTCTCCCATGCTGTTGGACAGAGCCGTCTTTATGAATTTAACAACTGGAAGCGCAAAAGCGATATGATTGCTGTCGAAGGTTACGTGGACGGGAATAACAACCAGAATGGCGGCCCTAGGATTACTTACGATAATTACAAGAGTGAAGACCGCATATGGCCGGTTAAGGGCAACGAAATCGTTTTGAATTCGGGTCTTACCAACGAATACACGCATATGATTCCAAGAATTCTCATTGCCGATACCGAGTTTGAGCTGGCTTCCAACGTCATCATGGGTAAAGGTGAAAAACTGAGCCGCAGGGGTCTGCTAAAAGCGCAAGATACGGTTTGGCTTGCGCCTGCGAACACAACGGTCTTTAAAGAAGGCACTACGATGACAAAAGCTGCCGGCGACGAAACGTCAATCCTTGCTCCGTCTGCCGCAGGCGAATACAAACTTTATATCGTATATGGAGACGGCAGAGCAACAGCCACTTCCAAGCATACGGCATACGTCGACGCGAGCGCGTCAGCCACCAACGTGGAAAATGGGAAAATCTATGAAGTTTCAGCGGTACAGCCTCTTAAATTGACGTTGAGTAATGATTACAGCTTTACACTTAACGGCAAGCCCGTGGCGAATGGGTACGAAATCCGCACTGCAGGAAGCTGGAACTTGGTAGGCAGCTCTTCGATGCCTGCAATAACCTTCAACTTTACAACTACAGTATCAGTGGCCAATAAGTTGCTCCCGGCTAACGTGACAGTAGCCCCTGGCGGGACAGTCAGGTTTGCGCACGATTTGAACGATGCGACTAAGAAAATTTGGATTTCCTCATCGAGCGGCGGACATTTTGATGGCGGCGACGATGAAACAGTGACCTCTGGCGACATGCTCGGAATGGCTGCACCTATGTTACCAGGTCCCTACATTATTTATGTACTGGCGGCAGACGGCGAAGTGCTAAGTCAGTCGCACGCTCGTGTTGTGGTCAGCGATACGGCACCTGCCGATATTCCTAGAAATGGTCTTGACTTATGGCTCAAGGCCGATGAAGGAGTGGAAAAAGATAGCAGCGGCAACGTGATTGGTTGGACAAATATGGGAAGCGTTGAAGCGAAGCTTGTCCCGGCGAACGTCCCTGGCAGCGGCGGCGATAATCTTGGAACACCAAACGGGAACCCCTCGCTAAAGAAAGATGTATACGACTATGTAGAATTCACGGCGAACTCAAGGCCGCTAAAAGCTGCAGGCTTCAAAGATTATAATGGCAGTACGCAGATGACGATCTACACGCTGGTTAGGCCAACTAGCACAGCCAACAACTCCAGCGATCAAAATGGCCTTGTTTATTTCGGATTGAACGAGTCGTACCAAACATGGGCCGCCAACGACGGCTGGAGTGGTATTAATCTTGGTGTAGGAATAAACAGAGTTAACGTCCGCTTTGGTAACGCGGATGGCGGCGTATCGGGCGGCGGGCAACAATTTACAACCGCAGCCACTGACAATCTGGTCAGCGTTCGGGCGCAGCTAAACGGAACCAATAGAGCTGTTTTTGTTAACAACAACGTCATCGGAACCCCTGGAACTAATGCTAAGGCGCTTACAGGGAACAGATCGGATCTGGGCATTGGGTACACAATGGCGGCTGCAACCCCTTACCGCTTCATGGGTAGAGTCGTACAGATTCTCATCTACGACAGGGTGCTGACAGCAGAAGAAATTGCGAAAGTAGAAGCTTATTTTAACGAGGTCAAAGTCGGCCGCGGTGGGTCCGCGAACCCGATTGCTCCTGTGGGGGTCGACAAATCCTTGCTGACCGCTTTGATTGAGAGCGTCAAGGATAAGGACGCTGCAATTCATACAGTCTCTTCGTGGAACGCTTTTGCAAGCGCATTAAGTGAGGCCAAAACTGCCGCCTCAAATGGTGAGATCGGGCAGGCAGCAGCGGATCATTCATATTACGCTCTGCGTAACGCGATCAAAGCGCTTCAGCTGTTACCTAGCGGAGTTGGGACAGCCGTATACGGTACGCCTGTTCTCGGCGGCTCCGAACTCGACCCACTCTGGAATACGACCGCCACGCTGCCGATCCTTAAGCATCTTACAATGGTGAATGGTCCGACGGATGGCTCCGCTAAAGTGCTATGGGACGATACAAACCTGTATGTTCTGGTGCGTGTAAAAGACCCTGTGCTGAACAGCAGCAGCAGCGAAGCGCATGAGAAGGACTCAGTCGAGATCTTTGTGGATGAGACCAACAGTAAACAAACCTCCTACGGCACAGGAATGGGACAATACCGTATTAACTATCTGAATGAGAAAAGCTTTAATCCAGGCAGTATCAGTGCAGGTGTTGAGTCTTATGCCAAGGTCGTGGATGGCGGTTATTACATTGAAACTAAGATCCCCTTTAAAGCGGCTGTTCCTGCGGTTAATCATGTCATTGGATTTGATTTGCAGATCAATGACGCGAAAGCATCTGGTGGCCGTCAGGATATTATCATGTGGCACGACGTGACTGGACAGTCTTATGCCAACGGCTCACAATGGGGTGTGGTTACACTTGTGAACGAGTCTATGCTTGCGGTCACCGGCGCGGACGGAGCGACTTCCATCACGACGAAAGACGGCACGCTGCAAATGTTGGCGGGAGTGCCCGCCGTATGGTCGGTAACCGCAGAAGACGGTTCGGAGACAAATACGGCGATCATTAGCGAGACGGGATTGCTGTCAGCCAAAATGAATGGCGTCGTGAAAGTAACGGCGAAAGCCATCGGGTCCAGTTTGAGCGGCAGCGTGCTGATCTCAATCAGCGGTCAAGAAGGCGCGTTGCTGACCGGACCGGGGACGATTGAAGGCGGCAAAAACTTTGATGTTGACTTCAGCTTGGCGCATTCTGGAGAAGATGTCAAAGCGCTAGATATTACGATTAATTATGATGCGGATAAGCTGGAATTTGTATCAATGGAATCGCTCCAGCAAGATTTC
>NZ_JBFRDK010000185.1:0-11977 GCF_052113545.1 Paenibacillus sp. TAF43_2 | reverse complement strand
CCTTTTATCATCGTAATTTACCCCTTCCTTTCATGAAATCAACGTCTCATGCTAGGAATAGTTATACAAATTAAATGTAAGTTTTGCAGGAGGTGATACCCAATTATCCCCTTTTAATTCCGTGAAACAACCACACCCAGACTTGCACATGAATGCTAATGCTGCGATGTTCGACTATGAAAATTAGAGGTGATATGGTGAATATTATTGCAAGAAATAAAGGAATGAAGTTTGTCATTATGTTTATGTGTCTTGCACTTCTCGTTTCTCCTTTCCTTGACACAACAACAGCTTATGGGAATGAAGCAGCGTTGCCCGCAGTGAACGAAGCTGCTCGAGCCGTAACGGATGCTGTCTATGAGGCAGCCCCTCCCGTCCCTCAAAACCTAACTGTTGTAACCGATTCCATCACTGCGACGAGTGCACAGCTTAAATGGGATGTTCATCCAGAGCAAGCTGACGTTGATGTATGGTACTACGTAGCTCCAGATCCTGCTAATCCAGCAAAAGAAGATATAAACAACTATTTAGCAACAGGGAAAGGCGGCAGTGTGGAGCTGCAAAACTTGCAGCCTAATACGACGTACAAGCTGTATACCACTTGGTACAAGAGACCTTACACGCGGGTGTTGCGAAGCAACTACGTTGAATTTAAGACACTTGCCGGCGAGCCATCAAATGAGCCGACTGGCAATCCAGGGCCTAGCAACCTAAGTATTGTGAATGTTACACATAATACGGTAACCGTTACCTTTGATCCTGCGCATAAGCTGGATGATTACTGGGTTTGGAATCCGGAGAATCCTCCTCTTAACAAAGATCCTTATTCCGGCTTCACACAAGTAGGAGGCAGCACGATTGGCGGATTAAAGGAAGAAACCAAATATACCTTCTTCTTAGGTCCGAACGGTACGCAATATGCTAATCTAACAGATAAACAGAAGAGCAATTCGATTACTTTCACTACGCCAAAGGATACAAGTGAATATAAAGAACCGCCATTAACGCCTCCTCAATATTTAAAGGTAAGCGATATTACATCATCCAATATTACATTCAAATGGACAGGCAGTCCTGATGCCAACGGCTATGACTTCTATGTTAACGGTGGATGGAAAGGCGGAATATGGAATGGCTCCGACACATTCATCTATACGTTCCCAGAAGGAGGACTTACAGCAGGCAGCATCTACAAATTTATGGTTGGCGCGCAAAATGGCGCTTCCGGCAAAGATCCTGTTAACGGCCCGCCTTTAGAAATCAAATGGGGCGAGCTTGCGGCGCCGCTCGATCTTCAAGTCATTACAGCCAACCGCACAACTGCTTCTCTAGGCTGGGCACCGACCCCTGGCGCAACGAGCTACGACATCTATGAAGCAGGCAAGCTTATCGGCTCCAGCGATTCCAATCGGTATGTTGCTGAGGGTTTAACAGAAGGCAAATCCTACAGCTTTACAGTTGCAGCCAAAAATTCGCTATGGAAATCAGCTGCCAGCAGCGCAGCAACGACGATTCCAGGTGCGGACTACACTAATTTCACCTATTACGGCAGCTGGTTTTCCTATGACAATAATCGTCAATACTTTCCAGAAGACATCGATGTTTCACAGCTTACACATCTCAACTACGCCTTCTCCGATATATGCTGGCGTAAAGTGGGTTCAAACGGTGCAGCTTGCCAAAATAAAGACATTCCGCTGCAAGCGAATTATGTTTTCGACGGAGAGCTTGTGCTTGGAGACCAGAAGGTCGATATTGAGCAGCTTGCTGCTTTTAACAAAATTAAAAATAATAACCCTGAGCTGAAGCTGATGGCTTCCGTAGGCGGCTGGACATTCTCCAATCATTTCTCGGACATGGCTGCATCTGAGGTCACACGTCGTACGTTTGCGAATTCCGTCGTTAAATATTTGCGTACGTATAAAATGGATGGACTCGATATCGACTGGGAATATCCGGTTGAGGGCGGAGAATCGGATAATATCAATCGTCCAGAGGATAAACAAAACTTCACTCTTCTCATGCAAACCATTCGTGCAGCGCTTGATGCAGCCGGCTCCATCGATGGCAAATATTATTTGCTCACCATCGCATCCGGTCAAGGAGATGATTTCGTAGTCAATGCTGACTTCGCAAATTCTGTTCAATACCTGGATATGATCAACATTATGAGCTATGACTATAGCGGAAGCTGGGAACTGCGGGCTTTCCATAATTCTCCTCTTTATCAAGATCCTAATAATGTAAGAGCCTCTGCGAAGCGCAACAATGTTAGAGGCGCTCTGCTCGGTCATTTGAACGGCGGCGTTCCGGCTTTTAAACTAAACATGGGTGTTCCTTATTATGGAATAGGCTGGAAGGGTTGTTCCGCAAACGGTGAATATCAAAACTGCACATCCATTCCTTATGGATCATGGGAGAGCGGCAAGTTCGATTTTGCCGATGTTGAGAACAATATGATAGACCAAAACGGATATACCCGTTACTGGAACGAGCATTCAAAGGTCGCTTATGTTTACAATAGTGAAACCGGAATGTTTATTACTTATAATGACCAAACAACAATGATGTATAGCACTTCGCTTGTCAAAACCTTGGATTTGGCTGGCGTTATGACTTGGGATATTAGCGGTGACCGCAACAAAACTCTTACAACGCAGTTGATCAGTGATCTTCCGATTGACGGCAAGGTGAATGAAAACGCACTAGCTGCTCCTCAACATGTAACAAAGCTCAGCGCGGACAAACAATCTTTTGAAATCAAATGGAATGCTGTCCAAGGGGCTGCTGGCTATGAAGTATTCGTGAACGCCATATTTACAGGGTATACAGCGAATACGCAGTTTAAAGCAGACAAGCTGAACCTTGGCTCAGACTACACCGTTACCGTGCTCAGTATCAGAAAAGACGGCAATAAAATTACACAGGTTTCTCCTGCAAGCAGTGCACTGGTTGTAAGTACAGCAGGCGTAATATCTCCAACTCATCTCTCGGTTACGAGTTCAACCTATGACGCGATTAGTGTTCAATGGACAGCTTCTCCGAAAGCAGATGGGTATGACGTTTATCTGGGTGATAAATTGGTGAAATCTACAACAGCTACAAACTACACGTTTACGCAACTGGCGCACAGTACGACCTATTCCATTGGTGTAGTAGCCATTATTAAAAATGAGGATGAGATAATCGAAAAGTCCGAAATGACAAAACTAGAGGCAAAAACATTAGATTACACGGCTCCGCCAGAGTCGTCATCTGGTAACCCGCAAGCGGTCAAAGATAAAAATGAGCTTGATTCCAACGTTACGAAATCCGGCGGCAAATGGACCGTTACGATTTTGAAAGATGCGGCTATTCAAACGATTGGAGCGGCTAGCTCCGCCGAGCTAAAAGTGACTGTCGGCAACGATGCAGCCCAAGTGGATGTCATCCTTCCTAAGGAAGTTATTGCAGCGCTTGCCAGCAAAAACGATAAGGCGAATTTGTCCATCATCTGGAACGGAGTTACCTATGTCATTCCAGCCCATGCGATTCACCTGAAATCAGATATCAAAATTTCGATTGCTCCACCGACTGCGAGCGAAGCTGCTGCAATAGAACAATTGGCGAAAAAGAATGGCTATACGCTAAAAGTTTCGTCGCTTGACTTTAAGATTTACAAGCTGACAGCTGACAACAAATATGAGGAAGTCACTGATTTTGGCCAGTCTGTTTTCACCCGTATTTATCAATTGAATGCTAAAGATATAGATACAAACCGTGCAAACGGTGTTGTTTACTTGCCTGGCACAAATGAATTCCGTCCACTCCATACGGTGTTCAAAAAAGACGATAAAGGCGGAGTTACGGCTCATCTGGTCAGCAACGGCAACAGCATCTATACCATTGTCGAATCCAGCTTCCTCTTCAAAGACGTGACGGYTGAATGGAACAAAAACCATATCGAGCGTGCAGCAGCCAAATTAATCGTTTTTGGACAATCGAATGAACAATTCGGAGGAAATACGATCATTACTAGGGCTGAATTTATTTCCATGATCAGCAGAGGCCTCGGCATCGTTCCAAAAGTAGAAGGCGCTCCATTTGATGATGTAGCGGCAGATTCCAAATATGCTGGAGATATTGCATTAGCTAAGGAATTAGGCATCATTACGGGTAAGAGCGAGCAGCTATTTGATCCGAACGGTACGATTACTCGTCAGGACATGGCAGTCATTTTGGCAAAAGTGATGAAGCTGATTGATCGTACGGCAGACGGTGACGCAGCGTTGCTTGAGTCTTTCCGTGATCAAGCTTCTATATCATCCTATGCTAAAGCTTCCGTTGCACTGTTAGTTAAAGAGCAAATTTTGCAGGGCGTATCCGAGACGAAATTTGATCCTCAGGCGAAAGTGACAAAAGCACAGGCAGTCGTAGCCGTGATGAGATTGCTTGATGATTTGGGATTAGCGAGCAAATAGTCTATTTTTAAAATGCAAAAGAGGGACGGCGCAGTTTGAACTGCTCCGTCCCTCTTCTATTACTGTACTGTCTGCAATTTCTCGTATAAATTAAATTCCCCCATCTCATTGGAGGATAAACCTTTATGTTCATAACCGCAGCTTAGGTAGAATGCATTGAGCTTCGGATTATTCGCAATACAGTCCAGCCGAATACGGTCTTTTCCCTCAAAATGAATACCTGATCCTGCCCAATCCACAATGGCCTCACCTAAGTTTTTGCCTGCAGCTTCACGGTTAATATTAAGTCGATGCAGATAGATGGACTGTTCATGCCCCTCTTCACCCCATAACTCGCGATCCCAAGCGCTTGCTTCCTGCATAAGCATGACCATTCCTGCCAATCGGTTGCCTTGCCTAAATAGGTATACTTCACCACGTTTAATTGCCTCAGGCGTTTGATGAGAATCCTCACCCTTCAGCAAGCCGCTCCACTGCGTAGAGCCTTTGCTCTTTAGCCATTCAGCTGTTTGGATGAGAAGCTGCAATACAGCTTCCGTATCCTCTGGTTTTGCTTGATATACTTTGATATCCGGTTGAATGACGCCAATATGATCCGTGCGTGTAAATATAGACATGTTGATTAACCTCCATATAATAGGTCCTTCTATTATAACCCTTCTCGTCTTATTTCAGCTATGTCAGCCCTCTTCCATGCGTCCTTCGCATTACATACTGAATCACATGTAGATAAATTTCCTTTTTGTTCCATAAATCGACAGACTCTGCATCTATTATTATTTAAAATTACTCATTGAAGGCATAAACGCAGAATTTTGCTTTTTCTTGTGATTTCATGAAATGAAGGAGGCCTACATAAGAAAGAATTGCAGAATTAAGCTGAGGCATCTCTAAATTAGATTGTTTAAGACGAGAGGATGAATAAAATGAACCAGAAGAAAAAATCTATTTGGCTTAGATGTACCGTATTTTTGTTATTGTTAACTCTTTTCGTTCAGTTGCCAGTAAACGCATTGGCGGCAGATGCGAATAGTGATACTGAAGCACCAGCAATCCTAAATGTAAATCCATCAAATCAAGCGATCGTATATACATCTATGCCCATGATTACAGCTGTACTGAAGGACGCAGATTCAGGGATTGATTCGGCAACCATATCCGTGAAGGTAAACACCATCAAAGTTCCCCATATATATGATCCAGGTTCTAAAATCGTGGCAGCAGCTACCGCTAATTTGCCAAATGGCACGTATTCGCTAACGATCGATGCTAACGATCTAGCAGGAAATAAAGCGCTGCAATGGAGCTCTACTTTTAGTGTTTCCGTTGATCAAACGAACGGTAAAATCTATTACCTCGCATTAGGTGACTCTTTGGCAGCTGGATTAGCCCCAGATACATCTATTGGTATCGGCTATACCGATATGCTTGCACAATATTTACGCAGCTCCGGGTTTCTTGGGGAATTCAATAAAAATCATACCTCGCCAGGCTACACCACACAAAACATACTCGATAATATCAAAAATAATGTACCTACTCCAGATCGCGTGACTATCAAACAGGCTATTGCTAAATCCAATGTCATTACAATTGATGCCGGAGCAAATGATTTTATACAAAAGCTAGACAGTCAATTTAATATGGACCCCGTGCTTGCAAAAAGCTTGTTAGAGCAGGTCGGTGCCAATATGGCCGCCATCCTAACGGAGATCCGCCAGTTAAATCCAAAGGCTAGCATTTATATCATGGGGTATTATGATGCATTCCATAACTTCGCTTTACCTCCTCTGCAGAAGCTATTGCTAACATCCGTTTTAGATGAACTAAATGCGGTAATTGCAGCCGTATCCCAAAAAGCTGGAGCCGTTTTTGTACCAACCAAAGAGGCCATTGCTATAGACTATACGAAAAACTTGCCGGTCCCTACCAATATTCATCCGAGCCAACAAGGATATAAGACGATAGCTGATGCCATCTGGAATGTGATGCAAACGCCATACGCTTGGTCGCCTAGCAGCACATTAACTGCAAAAGATATTGCTTCATCAAGTCTGACCTTGAACTGGACACCTGCGAATGGTGCGATTTCAGAATATAAAGTTTTTGCAGGTGCAAAAGAAATAGGCACGGTATCAGGAAGCGTATATAACTACAACGTAACCTCTTTATCACCAGATACTTCGTATGCTTTTAAAGTAGAGTCTAAGCTCTCGAACGGTTTATGGAGCACAAATGGACCCGAGCTCACGCAAAAGACAGCCACAGCCCCGCCTACGTCCGGATCTGGTGGAGCTCCGTCGTCAACAGTCAACCAGCTTACTGCAGCTCAGTTGAACGATCTTATTAAATCATCTGGTACAGCTTCTAATGTTGCGATTGAACTAACAAAAGATTCTTACACTTTATTGCCTAATAATGCGGGTGAATTATTACAGTCAAGCAAAAAAGGCTTAGAAGTAAAATCGAACGGACAATCCGTTGTCATCCCATCTGCTGTGCTAACCGCACTAGCGAAAAAGCTGACAGCTGATGCATTGAAGGACGCTCAAATTAAAGTTTCCTTTAAAGCCATCGAAGCTGCCTCCGTCAGTTCTTCCGTATATGCTGCCAATGCGGCAAGTGGTGCTGTAATTAAACAATATGGTTCTTTGTATGAGTTTGATTTGGCGATAGAATCGAAGGACGGCAAATCAACAAGACTGGATCATTTTATCGAAACCGTCACTTTAAATTTCAAACTAGCTTCAAGCACTGCTAATCCAGAACTGCTTGGCATTTACTACCTCAATGAATCCTCGAAGAAATGGGAATACGTAGGGGGAAAAAGAAGTACAGACAATGGCGCAATTGAAGCTGCTTTAACCCATAATTCAAAATATGCTGTGCTGGAATACACGAAGACGTATAAGGATGTGCCATCGACCCACTGGGCATATACTACAATTCAAGCATTAAGTGCTAAGCAAGTGATCGAGGGCGTATCAGAAGAAGAGTTCGCACCTTCAAAAACTACAACAAGAGCACAATTTGTGACCATGCTAGTACGCTCCCTTGGCATTCAAGCTGCGGGTACACCATCTGCCTTCGCTGATGTTGCTCAAGGAGCATGGTATTCTGAGGCTGTATCAACAGCGGTTCAAGCAGGCATTGTCAAAGGAATCGATGATTCACACTTCGCTCCTAATGCCAGCATTACCCGTGAGCAAATGGCTGTGCTCCTCGTTAGAGCATATGAATACAAATCAGGAATTTCGCTGCAAGCAAGCGATAAGCTGTCTCTCTATGCAGACGCCAATAAAGTCTCATCATGGGCGATCGCAGATTTAAACAAAGCCATAGCTGCCGGACTCATGACTGGACGAGACGAAGACAGCTTTGCACCAGAGGCTGTTACTGTGCGTGCCGAAACCGCTAAAGCGATCTACAACTTGCTTACTAAATAAAGCTGCCATACAACAAAAACCACGTCCGAGGACGTGGTTTTTGTTCATTAATGCGCTATTTTAAAGGAAATTTTGCTGTTATGCACGAATTTCAGTTGAGATAACGATTAAAAATTTTAGGAGTGAAGTGCTATGATGCAGATGTTTCGTTATAACTGGATTGTTCGAGACGATTGGTTTGAATTATGCAATCAACTTTCCATAGAGCAATTGACGCTTAAGCGTATTGGTGGACCGGGCAGTATTCTTTATACACTGTTTCACATCGTTGATGTGGAATATAGTTGGATACGTGGAATACAAGGCAAACCAGACATTCAAGTTCAGTTTGAAGACTATCTGTCGCTTCAACAAGTGAAGGCACTTTCCGATAGCTGGAACAAAGAAATGCGCGAATACCTAGATACATGGACAATCGAATTTGACCATGAACAGGTAACCATTCCTTGGAACAATGGACATTATACAAAAGGTGAAATTATGCGTCATGTGATCGCTCACGAAATACACCATATGGGACAGCTCTCCGTCTGGATAAGAGAGCTTGGGCTAAAGCCAGTGTCAGCAAACGTGATTGGAAAAAATTTATTATAAAATAAAGTTAGGGACCATAACTAAGATACTGAGCATGATGCAGTTTAACTATCGGAGGTTTTAGAAAAAGCCGGAGAGTATAGAGAGGACGAAGAAAAATAAATAAAAACAACGGTTGTTTTGAATAGATTGTTGCTTTTAGAATTAAATTTCTAATAATCATCTATTATGATAAAATACCTCTATAATTTTTTATTAGTGTTGGATTTAACATTAATTAGGGGGTGTTGGAAATAGATAACGGTGCTTTCATTGCCATTTTTTCGAGTTTTATGGCAAACACTCCATAGCTTCATGCTCATCTACAACAATGTGAAAGGATGCTTGCCTTTTGTTTGAGAGCTTCGTCAGATTCCCCCTTTCATTTCTTAATGTACTATCGTTTGACCGATCAAGCTAGTATCATCGACCCATTGTCCCCCTGCTGTACTCACCAGGAGTTATTCCTACTATCTTCTTGAATGCTTTAGAAAAATGATGAATATCTGAAAACCCACAATAACTTGCGATCTGCTCTTGTGTCAGCTTGGATGCAAGCAGCAGATCACAAGCATGATCTATGCGTGTTTTTAACAAATATTGATGCGGTGTTACACCGTACTGCATTTTAAATACATCGTTAAATCTTGAAGTAGATAGATTAGCTCTTCGCGCCATATCAACTACCGATAAAGGTTCGCTCAAGTTAAACGAAAAATAAGAAGTAATCCAATTTAATGCCTGCGGTGACATTTGCTTGACATGATTGGCAGGTATGTAATCCTCTAGTATGGAGGTGATCAATTCCATCATTCGCGTTTGTGCCTTCAATTGCATAATGGAGTCTTTATACTGCCAAAATTCCACCACTTGCAAAAATGTATCCCGAAATTTAGATGGATGACTTAGCTTGAGCTTCACCGGAATATGAGTTTGGAACTGCTCGTCCAATCTCGGCTGCATAAGATGCTGATAGGGGGTCAAATCCAATTGGCCCGCTCGTGTTGGGAAGCTTTGGTCGCTAGTCGTGCTATAAAATATATCAAAGTGTGCAAACGGCGTTACCGTATTCGTTGTCCCTTCCAAACGATTCACACTATTTGGCTGAATGAAACAAAACTCACCTTTTTCGAATGGATAGGCCACCCCATCAACTGTGAACATGCATTCCCCTTCCTGTACATAGACAAGCAAGTAATCAAGCAAGCGGCGTTCCGGCAGTACCCACGGTTTTCGCAGCGCAAAATCGCACTCCCGTATATAGGGCACGATCCGGTGGTTCATCGTTGCATCCATGCCAGGTTTCATGAACATCCTCATCCTCTACTCGTAATTACTCACAGAATATCATATCTATCCCACAATTACAGTTGTTTTTGACAAACTTATTTGAAGCTTTGACAAAGCCAGATCATAGAAGAATCCTTTACACTGTATGTATTGCGAAGCTGAAACAAACACATACAATTAGGAGGAAATATGATGAATGAAAACAATAGGTTAAGCACGCTGCCCCTGCTTGAAGAAAGCTATTCTCTCACGCAAGAACAAATCGCTTCTTATCAAAAGGATGGCCATCTCTTTTTAAAAAATGTTGCATCCGCAGAAATGATAGAAACGTATGAACCAATCATTAGTGACTTAGTATTTAAGCACAATTACCATGATAAGCCTGTCTCTGAACGGGATACTTACGGCAAAGCTTTTATACAAGTAGGCAACCTTTGGGAGATGAGTGAGGCTGCCGCTGCATTTACACTGGCAAAACGTTTTGCAAAAATAGCTGCAGAATTGATGGGTGTTGAGGGTGTCCGGATTTATCATGATCAAGCATTATTCAAAGAACCTGGCGGCGGTCATACGCCATGGCATCAAGACCAAATTTATTGGCCTTTCGATACCAATAATACCATTACGCTGTGGATGCCGCTGGTCCCTATTCCTGAAGAAGTGGGTACAATGAACTTTGCTTCCGGCACCAATCATTTGGGTTATGTCAGCAGGCAAGAAATTTCGGATGAATCACATAAAACCCTTGGCCAATTCATTGAAGGCCGCAGCATTCCCCAAGTGAATTACGGTGCCATGGCAGCTGGAGACGCTACCTTCCATGCAGGCTGGACCATCCACTCTGCTCCGGGTAATCCAACTGACCATATGCGCAAGGTGATGACCATTATCTACTATGCAGACGGTACACTCGTTGGTGAGCCAGACAGCAAGGCAAGACGCTCTGATCTTGAAAACTGGCTGCCAGGCTGCAAGCCGGGCGGAATCGCAGCGAGTATTAAAAATCCGTTGGTTTATAAGAGGGAGAACGAATAATAAATAGTTTTAATAAAACAAAAAGAAGAGGGGCTGCGTGCACCCCTCTTCTTGATTTGTTCAAATATACAGCTATTCGATTCCCCTTACATTCTATCAATTCCATTCCGTATATAAGGAATTGCTAATTTGATGAATTCTTCCGGCGGTGTCTTGTGACTATTTCTTCGCCATTCTACAGAAACCCCATAAATTCCCCAGCTTAATAGGACAGCTGTAAGTTTTAGAGCTTCATCCTTCTCCGCTTTATGCTGCTTTAACAACATTTTATAAAAAATAATTTCAAGCTGTTCCCTAATAATACGGGCAATGGTATCTTCGTAGCCTCTATGGCAACGACTGGATAATGACTTTTGAAAATTTGTTACAGCTTCAAAGATGCTAACAAATACTTCTTCATTTAGTTCGTCATTTTGATAAAAGTCATAATTCAAATTGACTAACAATACTTCTGACAGTACTTTTTCCAATAAGTTGTGTATATCTTCGAAATGATAATAAAAAGTTGCACGATTAATCATCGCTTCTGTAGTTATATCTTTTATCGTAATATCTTTAAATTCCTTTTTCCCTGAAAGTTCAATAAAAGAATCCATAATTAATTTGCGGGTACGTAGAACTCGGGGGTCCGACTTTGATTCGGTCATTTTGTTAACCTCCTACTTTTTAAACAACTTCTTAAATGTGTTGTATAAACGACACATCCACAGATCTATTGGTGTTGATGATTTTAATTATGATTTAAAATTTAATTGCAAGCAAATAAATATGTATTTCGCTAGCGAGGTATAAATGTTTGCTTTTCATCGCTTATCTTTACTTATTAAAAGAGAAATGAGGAATTAAAATGGGGAACAATAATAATATGGTTTGTGATCTACAAACAGGCGTATGCGGGGTAGCTGAAGAGGAGGAAGTGGAGATTATTGATTTTAATCAGCCCACAAAAGCAGTTAATCTTTACTATGTAACCGATCCTATTTGTTCGCATTGCTGGGCGCTTGAACCTGTACTTCGTCGTTTTGTAGAGCAATACGGGAACTTTTTTAACTTCCATACGGTTATGGGCGGTTTGCTGGAAAAATGGCATGATGGACCAATCGATCCGGCAAACGGCATTCATAAACCAGCCGATGTGGCCCCTCACTGGAGAGAAGTTGGAGAGCATTCAAG
>NZ_JBFRDK010000184.1:0-17196 GCF_052113545.1 Paenibacillus sp. TAF43_2 | reverse complement strand
ATGGCAGTTAGTGCTAGCGCGGTAAAAGAGCTTCGTGAAAGAACTGGAGCTGGAATGCTTGATTGCAAGAAAGCTTTGGACGAAACAAACAATGACGTTGAAAAAGCAATTGCAGTACTTCGTGAAAAAGGTTTGGCGGCAGCAGCAAATAAAGCTGGTCGTATTGCAACCGAAGGCGTAGTTGAATCGTATATTCATGCAGGCGGCCGTATCGGCGTTATCGTTGAAGTAAACTGTGAAACGGATTTCGTTGCAAAAACGGATCAATTCCGTGAGTTTGCAAGAGACGTAGCTATGCAAATCGCTGCAGCTAACCCTAAATTCGTTAGCCGTGACGAGGTTTCTTCTGAAGAGCTTGAAAAAGAGCGCGAAATTTTGAAAGCTCAAGCACTTAACGAAGGCAAGCCTGAAAAAATCGTTGAAAAAATGGTTGAAGGCCGCATCTCGAAATACTACGAAGAGTTCTGTCTTCTTGAGCAATCGTTCATTAAAGACCCAGACAAAACAATCTCCGTATTGCTTAACGAAAAAATCAGCAAAATTGGTGAAAACATTTCCATCCGTCGCTTCGTTCGTTATGAGCTTGGTGAAGGTCTAGAGAAAAAAGTTGACAATTTCGTTGAAGAAGTTATGGCTCAAGTTAAACATTAATCCGAACGCACAGGCGGGGCGGGGCGTCCGCCCCGCCTGCTTGTATGATTAGAACATATTTGAAGGACCTCATTTACTGAGGTGCATGATGGAGGTATTAACGTTGGAGCATCCTGTGTATAAACGTATCGTTTTGAAAGTAAGCGGTGAATCATTGTCTGGTCAGGAAGGTTATGGCATTGAAGCGACGGTCATATCTTCGATTGCTGATCAGGTGAAGGAAGTCGTAGCACTTGGCATAGAAGTGGCCATCGTTGTCGGAGGCGGCAACATTTGGCGTGGAATTGCAGGTTCTGCAAAAGGCATAGACCGTGCAACAGCTGATTACATGGGAATGCTGGCTACTCTTATGAATTCACTTGCACTTCAAGATGCACTGGAACAAATCGATGTACCTACTCGCGTACAAACATCGATCGCGATGCAACAAATCGCTGAACCGTACATCAGACGTCGTGCTATCCGTCATTTGGAAAAAGGACGCGTCGTAATCTTTGCTGCAGGAACTGGTAATCCATTTTTCTCAACAGATACAACAGCAGCGCTTCGCGCAGCTGAGATCGAAGCAGAAGTAATATTAATGGCGAAAAACAAAGTGGATGGCGTATATTCTGCTGATCCATTTAAAGATAGCACAGCTGAGAAATTTGAGGAGCTTACATACCTCGACATGCTTAACCGTAATCTAGGCGTAATGGATTCAACCGCAGCTTCACTTTGCATGGATAATAATATTCCTCTTATCGTATTTGCGATTACAGAGAAAGGGAATATTAAACGCGTCGTGCTGGGTGAGAAAATCGGAACGATAGTGAGAGGAAGTGCGAAATAATGCCACAAGAGCTGAAAAAAAACGCAGAAGAACGTATGGATAAAGCGATTTCCGCGCTAAAACGTGATTTGTCGTCTTTGCGCGCTGGTAAAGCTAATTCATCTTTGCTTGACCGTATTCAAGTGGAATACTACGGCGCAATGACGCCTGTCAATCAACTTGCTAACATCAGTACGCCAGACTCTCGTACGTTGTTCATTCAACCATGGGACAAATCGTCGATGTCGGCAATCGAGAAAGCGATTATGAAATCGGATCTTGGACTGACACCTTCCAATGACGGTGCATCGATTCGTCTTTCTATCCCACCGCTTACAGAAGAGCGCCGGGCAGAGCTTGTGAAAACTTCGAAAAAGCTTGGCGAAGAAGCAAAGGTAGCTATTCGCAATATTCGTCGGGATGCTAACGACAGCGTGAAAAAACTTGAGAAAACAACAATTTCTGAAGATGAATCACGTGGTCACCAAGAGGATATTCAGAAGGCAACTGATAAATTTATTGCTGAAGTAGATAAAGTGCTTGTTGCCAAAGAAAAAGAAATTATGGAAGTATAATAATCTCTGGGCCCCTCCGATAGGTGGGGTTTGGTTTTGATTTCGGTTGGGAGGAAGTAAGATGATCGAGCGACTTTGGGCCAAATTAGGCAAATCGTCCTTACAGCCGACTGATTCTGTGGCCTCAGAAAATGTGCCTGAGCATGTTGCAATTATAATGGATGGGAACGGCCGTTGGGCTAAAGATCGCGGATTGCCACGTATGGCTGGTCATCATTCCGGCATGAAAGCGGTCAAACGTATTACCATTGCAGCGGATCGGTTAGGCGTCAAATATTTGACGTTATATGCGTTTTCAACGGAAAACTGGAAGAGACCTAAAGCTGAAGTGGATTTTCTTATGAAGCTTCCGCAGCAATTTCTTGAAATTGAATTAGAAGAATTGATAGCCAACAACGTGCAGGTTCGCATGATGGGACATAAAGAGGATTTGCCTTCATTTACGATCAGTGCAGTTGAAGAAGCCATTATAAAGACCGCTAACAATACAGGGCTAGTTCTAAACTTTGCCTTAAACTATGGAAGCCGTAAGGAAATGCTTGAAGCTGTGAAAAGCATCGCATCTGAGGTTCAGCAAGGAAATCTTGCAATCGATGATATCGATGATAAAGTAATGGCCGATCGTTTGCTTACAAGTGGATTGCCCGATCCAGATTTGCTCATTCGTACAAGCGGTGAATTGCGATTAAGTAATTTTATGATGTGGCAGCTTGCTTATAGTGAATTGTGGTTTACGGATGTGTATTGGCCTGAATTTACGGAAGCGCATTTTCAAGAAGCGATTTTGGAGTATCAGCGCCGCGCGCGTCGATATGGTGGATTGTAGCTTCAAGCGACGGAGTGTGACTTTTCATTGAGACAACGATTGATTACTGGAATTGTAGCAGGTGCAGGCTTCATAGGTTTAACAATAGCAGGCGGATGGTTATATACAACTCTCCTCGTATTGCTAGCTATTATTGGTTTTACTGAATATGCGCGAATGAATGGTGTAGCATGGTCGCATCCGTCAACTTTGCTCGGATATGCGGGTGTGCTACTGTTTGTGCTTCCATGGTCTGATTGGGGAATTGTTATTCCATCTTTCCTGACTATTGTTTGGATGCTGGCCTTCTTGCTGCTTGCCCTAACCGTGATTACCAAAAATAAAACGACAATTGATGGCGCCGCACTTATGTTGCTAGGCGCTTTATATGTAGGTTACGGCTTTTCAGCAATGGGCGAAGCTCGTCAAATTGAGGAGCATGGCCTATTGTGGACGTTTTTGTCCTTTGGCTGTATTTGGGCTTCGGATATCGGTGCTTATTTTACTGGACGAGCCATTGGGAAAACGAAGCTATGGCCATCAATCAGCCCGAACAAAACGATAGAAGGCGCTTTAGGCGGCGTATTGTTATCCTTAATCGTATCGGCAGTATTCGCACTCACGATGCCCGATTTTATTGATTTGCCAAAGGCTTTGCTAATCGGTTTAATTGCCGCTGTAGCTGGACAGTTTGGGGATTTGATTCAATCTGCTTATAAACGTGTGAGAGATATAAAGGATACAGGTACGCTTCTGCCAGGACATGGCGGAGTGCTCGACCGATGCGATAGCTGGCTAATCGTGTTTCCGCTGTTAGTGCTTACCGGGCTGCTGCCTGTATAAGTCAGGAGGATTTTGTGTGAAAAAAATAAGTATATTAGGTTCGACAGGTTCAGTCGGAACACAGACGCTGGACGTTATTGCCCATGATCCTGATCGTTATCAGGTTGTTGCCTTGTCCGCTGGTGCGAATGTCGATTTGATTATAGAGCAAGCCAAACAATTTAARCCTTCGCTCGTTAGCTTGGCTTCCAAAGCAGACGCAGAAGCCGCTCGTCCCCATATGCCGCCTGGAACAAAGGTTGTCTATGGCGAAGAAGGACTTGTTGAAGTAGCCGCTGGAACGGACGCTGATGTCGTTGTGACAGCAATTATGGGAAGCAGAGGGCTGCCGGCAACATTGGCGGCGATTGATGCAGGGAAAATGATTGGTTTGGCGAACAAAGAGACACTCGTAACGGCAGGTCATATCGTAATGGAACGTGCGAAACAGCGCGGAGTATCGATTTTGCCGATAGACAGTGAGCATTCTGCGATTTTTCAATGCTTAAACGGCGAAGATCGCAAATCTATCAATCAAATTACATTAACAGCCTCCGGCGGCTCCTTTCGTGATCGCACAAGAGAACAGCTTGAGGGTGTAACAGTAGCTGAAGCGCTAAATCATCCCAATTGGTCGATGGGCGCAAAAATTACGATTGATTCAGCGACTATGGTTAATAAAGGGCTAGAAGTTATTGAGGCAAGATGGCTGTTCGATGTTACATACGATCAAATAGGTGTCATTATTCATCCGGAGAGCATCATTCATTCTTATGTGGAGTTTACCGATCACAGCATAATCGCGCAGCTTGGAATGCCGGATATGCGAGTACCGATTCAATATGCGTTGTCATATCCGCAGCGGAATGTAACCCCGACAAGCAGGCTGAACCTGGCACAAATCGGAAAGCTGCATTTTCGCGAGATGGATTTTGAAAGATATCCATGTCTAAGGCTGGCATTCGAGTGTGGGAAGCTAGGTCAATCAGCTCCTGCAGTATACAATGCTGCAAACGAGGTTGCGGTGGCACGGTTTTTGAAGGGTGAAATTACGTTTCTTGACATTGAACGGATATTGGAAACGGTCGTTGGCAAGCACGAAGCAGCTGATATCAATGATTTGCAGATGATCTCAGAAGTGGACGCTTGGGCAAGACAGCTGGCCCAATCCGTATAATATCGGTTAAATTCCGGTTCTCTTGTATCGGACGGGAGAATAATGATAATCTATGTACAGGCCGTAACGAACAGGAGGCTTCAGCTTAATGCACATGATTCAAGTTGTTTTCTTGACCATACTCGTTTTTTTCGTGATCGTAACGATCCATGAATGGGGTCATTACTATTTCGCAAAACGCGCAGGCATATTGGTGCGAGAATTCGCAATTGGCTTCGGGCCGAAGCTTTTTTCGGTAAAACGTGGCGAAACGAGATATACGCTTCGATTAATACCTGCTGGCGGTTTCGTTCGAATGGCGGGAGAAGATCCAGAAATCATTGATGTTCAGCCCGGTCAAACGATCGCGGTTCGTCTGAAAGACAATAAAGTGACTAGACTTTATTTGGATCGTCTTGATGACCGCAGCGGTGTTATTCGCGGAGAAATCGTTGCGATCGATCTTGAGCGCAAGTTATCTGTTACACTTGACGTAGAAGGGGAAAACGAGATTTTCTCGGTACACCCTACTGCTTTGATGATCGCAAAAGGCAAAGAAACACAAATCGCGCCGCTTGACAGACAATTTGGCAGCAAAACAGTAGCGCAGCGTGCACTTGCTATATTTGCTGGCCCTTTGATGAACTTTGTGCTCGCATTTGTATTGTTTGCTACCTACATTCAGCTAGCAGGTGTTCCTGTTGAGTCGCCTGATAAGCTGCTTGTTAATGAAATATCAGAAGGCATGCCAGCTGATAAAGTAGATTTGAAAAAGGGCGATGTCATCGATGCAGTCAACGGTATCAAAATCGGAGCTGATTTTGATAAAATGATCGCGATTATCGGTAAATCACCGAATGTTCCTGTTAAAATGGATATTATTCGTGACGGCAAAGCTCAGCAAGTTGTTATAACACCTGAACCGAACAAAGAGGGTGTAGGCAAGGTTGGAATCAGTGCCGCATTGCCAACACGTCCGGCTACTTTCTCTGAAACGTTCACAGGCGCAGGCAAGCTCATGAAAAACATGACAGTAAGCATTTTTGAAGGCTTCAAGAAGCTTATTTTCGGAGAGTTCAAGCTTGATGATCTTGGCGGACCTGTACGAACAGCAGAAGTAACGAGCCAGATTGCTCAGCAAGGCATTGCTCAGTTAACATCATGGACAGCACTGCTAAGCTTGTATTTAGGAATATTTAATTTGCTGCCGATTCCTGCCCTTGATGGAAGCCGCCTTATATTCCTCGGAATTGAAGCAATTAGACGCCGGCCGATTGATCCGAACCGTGAGAGCATGGTACATTTTGTCGGTTTCGCGCTCATCATGTTATTAATGCTCGTAGTAACTTATAATGATATTTTACGATTGGTAAAAGGGGAGTAAATAGTCGCTTATGTCTAAGGATAAACAGTTTGTTACAGAAATCACGCCTCAAAGCGAGGATTTCTCCAGATGGTATATTGATGTTATTAAAAAAGCCGAGCTTATGGATTATTCGCCTGTAAGAGGCTGTATCGTATTCCGTCCTGAGGGATATGAGCTTTGGGAAAATATTCAGCGTGATCTTGATCGCCGCTTTAAGGAGACGGGACATCGCAATGCGTATTTCCCGCTCTTTATTCCAGAGAGCTTTTTCCAGAAAGAAAAAGAGCATGTTGAAGGCTTTAATCCCGAGCTGCCTTGGGTAACTGAAGCAGCTGGCGAGAAGCTCGAAGAACGCCTTGCTATTCGTCCTACATCGGAAACGATGTTTGGGCATATGTATTCGAAATGGATTCAATCGTACCGTGATCTTCCGCTGCTCATTAACCAATGGGCAAACGTCGTTCGCTGGGAGAAGCGCACAATGCCATTCCTTCGTACGAGTGAGTTTTTGTGGCAAGAAGGCCATACTGCGCATGAGACAGAAGAGGAAGCGCGTCAAGAGACGATGCAGATGCTTGATGTTTACACGCAGTTCGTTGAAGAATTCCTTGCTATCCCTGTAATCAAAGGTGAAAAAACGCCTTCTGAGCGGTTCGCCGGTGCGGTTGATACGTATTCGATCGAAGCGATGATGAAGGACGGGAAGGCTGTTCAAGCCGGAACATCGCATTATTTGGGTACGAAATTTGCAGTTGCTTTTGATATTAAATTCCTTGATCGTGAGAATACATTGCAATTCGCTCATACAACTTCTTGGGGCGTGAGCACAAGACTAATCGGCGCCCTTATTATGGTTCACGGCGATGATCGTGGTCTGGTGCTGCCTCCTAAAGTTGCTCCAACACAAGTGGTTATGATTCCAATTGGCCCTGCAAAAATGCGCGAGCAGGTTGTTGGTCGTGTGGATGAGCTTTATGCAGAGCTTAAGAAAGCCGGTATTCGCGTACGCGTGGACGATCGTGCTGACGTGAGCCCAGGCTGGAAGTTCAACGAATATGAGATGCGCGGTGTTCCACTACGCCTTGAGCTTGGACCGCGTGATATGGAAAATGGACAAGTTGTGCTTGTTTCCAGAGTTACTGGAGAGAAGCGTATTGTACAGCAAGCTAATCTTCTAGCAGAAATAGAAGCCATGCTTGAAGAAACGCATCAAGAAATGTTTAATCGTGCGAAGCAGTTCCGTATTGACAACTCTCGTTCGGTTGAAACGCTTGATGAAATGAAAAGCTTTTTGGAAGAACAGCGCGGCTTCGTAGAAGCTGGCTGGTGCGGCTCTGCTGCTTGCGAGAAGCAGGTCAAGGAAGAAACTGGAGCGACAAGCCGGAATATTCCATTCGCCCCGGAATCGCACAAAAAAACATGTCTCGTATGTGGAGATCCATCCAAACATACCGTTGTATTCGCAAGAGCTTATTAAGGACTGAAGCTAGTTCGGTTCGGATCTTAAGGAGTGGTATTTTATGAGCCAAACCGCAAAAAAACGGCAGAGTTTTGAAATGCTTTTACAGCATATTCAGCTGCCGCAAGAACTTATACAAACCTATTTTCAAGATGGATATATAGATCAAGTTATCGTTAGCAACAGCAATCAAGAATGGAYGTTTTGCATCCGCAAAACGTCCATGGTGCCTTTACAGGCCTATAATGGGCTTTGCCAGGCGGCTCGAATGAAGTTTGAGTCTATCGCTGCAGTCAGTTTCTTGCTGATTTATGATCCTGTTGTAGAGACTGAATCCATTGTGCTGCAATACTGGGGTTTGTTCATGGAATGGGCACAGCGCGAGATCGCTTCCGTAAATGGATGGCTGCAGAAATCTTCGATCAATGTTGAAGGAGACTTGCTAACGCTATCTCTCTTAGACAATACGGGATTGGAGCTCGCTCGGAAGAAACGATTGGATGATGAAATTATTCGTTTCTTTAATGAGAATTTCCAGCGCGCATGCAAAGTGAAAATGATCGTAAGCGAATCCAGGCAAGATATTTTGGATGAATTCTCCCTTCGGATGGTGCAGGAAGAGCGGGAATATGTGCAGGAGCTGATGGCGAGCGCGCAATCCGAGTCTGAGCTCGTCGATGAGAGTGAAATCAAGCTGGCGGTTGGTTATGATATTCGGGAAGAGCCGGTTCCATTGATGAATATCATCGAAGAAGAGAAAAAAATTACAGTACAAGGCGCGGTATTCGGCCTCGAAGTGAAAGAGCTTCGTAACGGAAGCACATTGTTTACGTTTAACGTGACTGACTTCTCCGACTCTATCGCGATGAAGATGTTTGCGAAGACAAAGGACGATGTGAAAATATTGAACCAGCTTGCCAATGGCAAATGGGTCAAAGCTCGCGGCCGCATAGAATATGATCGCTTCATGCAAGAACCGGAGCTTGTGATGATGCCGAATGATTTGCATGAGGTCAGAACACCTGCTGAGCGTATGGATAAAGCGGAAGAAAAGCGCGTCGAATTTCATCTCCATACAACCATGAGCGCAATGGATGCGGTAACTCCGGTAGATGTCTATATAAAGACGGCTGCCAAATGGGGACATAAGGCGATTGCAGTAACGGACCATAGCAATGTTCAATGTTATCCGGATGCGAATAAGTCGGCCAAAAAACACGGCATAAAAGTGCTTTTTGGTGTTGAAGCGAACATCGTGAACGACGCAGTGCCAATGGTGCTGGAATCAAGGCCTGAGCCGCTTGCGACAGCAACTTATATTGTTTTCGATATTGAGACAACGGGCCTTTCCGTTATTAATAACAAAATTATCGAGCTTGCCGGCGTTAAAATGCGTGATGGCAAAGAGATTGATCGTTTCTCTACCCTTATTGATCCGCATGAAAAAATTCCTTACCACATTACGCAGTTGACTAACATCAATGATGATATGGTAAAAGGGCAGCCGGATATTGAGCCTAAGCTTAGAGAATTTATTGAATTCATTGGTGATGATGTTCTTGTTGCCCACAATGCAAGATTTGATATTGGCTTTATTCAAGCCAACTGCAAAGCTTTCGGCATGCCGGAAGTGAAAAATCCAGTGCTCGATACGCTGGAGCTTGCTCGATTTATTTTTCCAACGCTTAAAAATCATCGTTTGAATACGTTAGCAGATAAATATAAGGTTAGTCTCGACAACCATCACCGCGCTGTAGACGATTCCCTTGCTCTTGGCGGCGTGTTGTATGGCTTGATTGCAGATGCAGCTGAGCGAAATATTACGAATCTACATCAGTTAAATGACTATGTGGGCATTGATTTATCTAATTCTCGGCCTTTCCACAGCAATATTTATGCGCTTAATGCTGTTGGGAAGAAAAATTTATTCAAGCTTATTTCTATCTCGCATACAGAGCATTTCAAACGAGTAGCTACAATTCCAAAAACGAAGCTTGTTGCACACCGTGAAGGCTTGCTCGTTATTTCTGGTTGCGAGAAAGGTGAATTTTTCGAAACGGTTCTAAATAAATCGTACGAAGAAGCGCTTGAGGTTGCACGTTTCTATGATGTCCTTGAAATCCAGCCGATAGATTTCTACATGCACTTAGTTGAGAAGGGGCTAGTAGGCAGCCGAGCGGAGATTGAGCAGGCGCATCGCAGGATTTGCCAAATCGGGGATGAGCTGGGCAAGCCGGTTATTGCTACAGGAAACGTTCATTACTTGAATCCGCGCGACAAAATGTATCGTGACATAACAATTCATGGGATCACTGGTTTTAGCCCGCTTAAGAGTATACGCAAACCAGATGCTCATTTCCGTACAACGGAAGAAATGCTGGAGGAATTTGCATTTTTAGGTGAAGCTAGAGCACGTGAGGTCGTCATTACGAATACAGTAGAGCTTGCTGATCGGTTTGAGCCGTATGATATGTTCCCGACGGGACTATTTGCTCCAATTATTGAGGGTGCCGACGAGGAAATTCGCAACACCTGTTATGACACAGCAAAGTCGATGTATGGGGAAGATCTTCCTCAGGTCGTTATCGACAGGCTGGAGAAAGAACTTATTCCTATTATCAAATTTAAGTTCTCTGCCAACTACTTGATCTCGGAGAAGCTTGTTAAGAAATCCAATGCAGATGGTTATTTGGTCGGATCAAGGGGATCGGTTGGCTCCTCGGTCGTTGCTACATTCCTGGGTATTTCAGAGGTTAATCCGCTGCCTGCCCATTACTTGTGCAAAAACTCGGATTGCAAGCATAGCGAATGGTTTTTGGACGGAAGCATTCCGAGTGGATTCGATTTACCGGATAAATTATGCCCGAAATGCGAGAAGCCGATGAAAGGTGAAGGACAGGATATTCCGTTCGAAACCTTCCTAGGATTCAAAGGCGATAAAGTTCCCGATATCGATTTGAACTTTTCCGGGGACTATCAACCGATTGCCCATAACTATACGAAAGTATTGTTTAGCGAGAAGTGTGTGTTCCGTGCAGGCACGATTGGTACGGTTGCAGAAAAAACAGCTTATGGCTTCGCGAAGAAATATGAGGAAGAACATAGCAAGAAATGGCGCGGAGCGGAGCTTGCGAGACTTGCGAGCGGCTGTACCGGCGTAAAACGAAGCACGGGACAGCATCCAGGCGGTATCGTCGTTGTTCCCGATTATATCGATGTTGAAGATATAACGCCTGTTCAATTTCCAGCAGACGATGTGAATGCGGAATGGAAGACAACTCATTTTGACTATCACGCATTTGATGAAAACTTGCTTAAGCTTGATATTCTGGGGCACGATGACCCGACAATGATGCGGATGCTGCAGGATTTGACCGGCGTTGATCCTACGTCAATTCCGATGAACGATCCTAAAGTCATGAGCATGTTCAACTCGACCAAAGCACTTAACGTGCCAGGCGAGCAAATTCGCTCATCGGTAGCTACTTACGGTGTACCAGAAATGGGAACGAAGTTCGTTCGTCAAATGCTTCAAGAGACGCAGCCTTCATCGTTTGCCGATTTGCTGCAAATTTCCGGATTGTCTCATGGCACGGGAGTTTGGCTTGGAAACGCACAAGAGCTGATTAAGAACGGCACTTGCAACATCAAGACGGTAATTGGTTGCCGGGATGATATCATGTTGTTCTTAATCTATAAAGCTGGAATGGACGCTGGGCTTGCATTCAAAATTACGGAAAGTGTTCGTAAAGGTAAAGGCTTGACGCCAGAGTGGATCGAAGAGATGAAGCGATGCAAGGTGCCGCAGTGGTACATTGATTCTTGCCTTCGGATCGAGTATATGTTCCCGAAAGCACATGCCGCGGCCTACGTCATATCGGCTGTTCGCACCGCCTATTTCAAGCTTTATCATCCAATAGAGTATTATGCTACTTACTTTACAGTAAGAGCGGACGATTTTGATTTGGAGCTGCTTTGCCAAGGATATGATGCGATCTTGCGTAAGCTGATCGAGATCGAAGCCAAAGGATTTAATGCGCTCCCTAAAGAGAAAAACATGGTGTCGCAGCTGGAAATGTCACTTGAGATGACAGCGCGCGGCTTCTCCTTTAAGCCGATCGATCTATATCGTTCTGACGCGACGAAGTTTAATCTAATCAGCTTTCACTGTTCTAGAAGCGGCTTGAATAGAAAAGATTTCTTGTCACTATAGTGCGGTTATGTTATAATTTTTCTGGCAATGATGATTATAAAGACTTTGATGCAGAAGAGTGGGGAAACCCACTCTTTACGTTTTGTTAATGGCAAAATGGCATAGTGCGTATAAACAGGAGGTCAACTGAATTTGAGTACATCCAAAATCAAAGCCGCTGTCCAGGAAATGGTTTTACCTTACCTCAGCAGCAATGGATTTGAACTGGTTGATATTGAGTATGTAAAAGAAGGAAGCAATTATTTCCTTCGTATTTTCGTAGATAAAGAAGGCGGCATCGACATCGATGACTGCGGTCGTATCAGCGAATTCATAAGTGAGCAATTGGACAAAAACGATCCAATTACAGATGTTTATTTCTTGGAAGTATCTTCCCCAGGAGCAGAAAGACCGCTTCGGAATGAAGATGAAGTACGTAAAGCAATCGGTAAGCACGTTTACATAACGACATATGAACCGATTAGCGGCGCTAAAGAATTTGAGGGGCTGCTACTTGCATTTGATGGAGAAAATGCAGTCGTTCGTACAGCCAAAAAGGAATATACCATTCCTTACGATAAGGTGGCTGGCGCCAGACTCGCAATCGTGTTCTAAATATTCGTTTCTATATTGAAAGGGGGAAATCCAGTCCAATGAGTATGGATTTTATTGAAGCACTACAAGAAATAGAAAGAGACAAAGGGATTACCAAGGATGTGCTCCTTGAAGCCATTGAGGCTGCTCTTATCTCCAGCTATAAAAGAAATTTTAATACCGCTCAAAATGTACGCGTCGATATTAACCGTCATACTGGTGTTATCAAAGTATACGCCCGCAAGACTGTTGTTGATGAAGTGTTAGATCCGCGTCTGGAAATTACAGTGGAGGCTTCAAGAGAAATCAATCCTCATTATCAGCTTGACGATATTGCGGATATTGAAGTTACGCCGCGTGATTTCGGACGTATCGCTGCTCAAACAGCGAAGCAGGTCGTTACTCAGCGTATTCGTGAGGCTGAGCGCGGATTGATTTATAATGCTTTTATCGATAAAGAGGAAGATATCGTTAACGGTATCGTTCAACGTCAGGATGTTCGCAATTTATTTGTGGATCTAGGCAAGGTTGAGGCTGTATTGCCTTTGACTGAGCTTATGCCGACTGATAAGTTTAAGCATGGTGACCGCGTGAAGTCGTATATTACGAAAGTTGAGAACACGACTAAAGGTCCTCAAATCATTTTATCCCGCACGCATCCTGGCCTTTTAAAACGTTTGTTCGAGCTTGAAGTGCCTGAGATCTATGACGGAGTAGTAGAAATTCGTTCGGTTGCTCGTGAAGCTGGCTTCCGTTCAAAGATTGCGGTTCATTCCCGTAACTCCGAGGTTGATCCAGTCGGTTCATGTGTTGGCCAAAAAGGACTGCGCGTTCAGACGATCGTAAACGAGCTTAAAGGTGAAAAAATCGATATCGTTCGTTGGTCTGAAAGCGTGGATGAATATGTTGCGAATGCACTTAGCCCTTCAAAGGTGCTAGAGGTTATCGTATTCGAACAAGAGAAGATGGCCAGAGTAATCGTGCCGGATTACCAACTATCGCTTGCGATCGGAATTAAAGGTCAGAATGCAAGGCTTGCTGCCAAGCTGACTGGCTGGAAAATCGATATCAAAAGCGAAACGCAGGCAGAGCAGGAGTATGGACGTCCGAAATCAATGACTACGGTCATGCATCAGGATTCAGTTTCCATCGACTAATCTGAATTTTTCAACAGAAGTTGCTTTAAATTAGCGAAGAAATCCAAGGCGCTTGATCGAGCACTGAAGCAGCATGTTGGTGAACACATTTACGATCAACTTGAGCAGGATTTTATAGCGGTAGAGGAACAGTTTATTGCTGGTAAGGAGCTGATAAGCGATGAAGCAGAATAAGAGCTTATCGCAGCTTGGCATGGCAATGCGTGCCGGAAAGCTGATTACAGGCGATGAAATTGTCCTCAAAGCTGTAAGAAATAAACAAGTGCATCTCGTTATCCTTGCAGGAGATGCTTCAGACAATACGAAAAAAAAGTTTCGTGACAAATGCAACACCTACGGAATACAACTCGCCGAAGCATTCGACCGTGAGCAACTAGGAAAGGCGATTGGTAAGCCAGAACGGGTTGTAATAGCGGTAACCGATGCGCAATTCGGAAAAATGATTGCGAGTCATCTGAGCCATAATACGGAGGTGGATCATATTGGACAATAAACAAGACAGCAAGGACAATAAAGATAAGCTGCGCGTTTACGAGTATGCCAAGTCACTTAATATGAGCAGCAAAGAAATCATAACGATCCTAAAAAGACTTGATTTGCCAGTCAATAACCATATGAGTGTCATGGAAAACGAAATGGTAAATAAGGTTGAAGGTTTTTTCCGCAATATTAAACAAAATGCAGCTGCAAAGCGCGCGCAAGAGACAACAAATGTAACGGTTTCTTCCGCTCAACCTACTGCCAACAAGCCGCAATCGCAGCAGCCACAACAGCAGGAGAAGAAGCCGCAGCCAGTACAAGAAAATAAAAATACGAATCAAGACAGACAGGGGCCTATGAATTCTATTAATACGAAACCACAAACAACCCAACAGCAGTCAGAACAAAGACCAGCAGGACAACAAACAAGTCGTCCAGCATCACAATCAAGCAGCAGCCGTCCTTCACAAGGCAGTTCTAATTCGAGCCGTCCAAGCCAAGGACAAGGCGGACAAGGTAATCGCCCAGCGGGTTCTAACGCGGGTTCAAGCCGTCCATCACAAGGTCAAGGCGGTCAAAGCAGCCGTCCAGCATCATCTGGACAAAGCCGTCCTTCGCAAGGCGGACAAAGCAATACAGGCAGCCGTCCAAGCGCTCCGCGTTCAGACGCAAGCAGCCGTCCAGCACCATCGGGTCAAAGTCGTTTCGACTCTAAGCCAGCACAAGGACAAGCGCGCGGTAACGATAACAGAAACGCAAGACCTGGCCAAAAAAGATTTGAAGACGGCAAACCAGGCGGCTTCAGAGGCAACAATGGCCGCGGTGGTCAAAAAGGTCGCGGCGGCAAGTTCCAACAACAACCGCCACGCGAGAAAATTGACAATACGCCAAAGAAAATTATTGTACGCGGTACAATGACTGTTGGCGAATTGGCAAAATTGCTGCATAAGGATGCATCAGAAGTTATTAAAAAACTGATTTTCCTTGGCGTAATGGCTACGATCAACCAAGAAATCGATATGGATGCGATTCATTTGATCGCAACAGACTACGGGGTAGAGGTTGAAGTGAAAATTCCGGTTGAGGAAGACTCTTTCGAGACCGTAGAAGAAACAGACGAAGATGAGAATTTGGTTACACGTCCACCGGTTGTTACTATTATGGGTCACGTTGACCACGGTAAAACAACTTTGCTTGATGCCATTCGCAAAACGAATGTAACAGGCGGAGAAGCCGGCGGAATTACACAGCACATCGGTGCTTACCAAGTCGAAATTAACCATAAAAAAATTACGTTCCTCGATACACCTGGTCACGAAGCGTTTACGCTTATGCGTGCACGCGGTGCGCAGGTTACGGACATTACGATCATCGTAGTAGCAGCTGATGACGGCATCATGCCGCAAACGGTTGAAGCCATCAACCATGCAAAAGCAGCTGGCGTTCCTATTATCGTAGCGGTTAACAAAATCGATAAGCCAGAAGCGAATACAGAGAAAATCAAACAAGAAATGACTGAATATGAACTCGTTCCGGAAGAGTGGGGCGGCGACACTATTTTCGTCGAAGTTTCCGCTAAACAAAGAATTGGTCTTGAAGGCCTTCTTGAAATGATTTTGCTCGTTGCTGAGATGAATGACTACAAAGCTAACCCGAACAAACGCGCTCGCGCTACTGTTATCGAAGCTGAGCTTGATAAAGGTAAAGGTCCTGTTGCGCGTATTCTCGTTCAACACGGTACTTTGAAAATTGGAGATGCTTTTGTTGCAGGTAACTGCTTCGGCCGTATTAGAGCAATGGTTAATGATAAAGGCCGTCGCTTAAAAGAAGCAGGTCCTTCTACGCCAGTAGAAATTACTGGTCTAACAGAAGTTCCATTAGCTGGAGATCCGTTCATGGTATTTGAAGATGAACGCAAAGCTCGTGATATTGCTGAACGTCGTTCCATTAAACAGCGTCAATCGGATATGGGTGCGAATACACGCGTAACGCTTGATGATCTGTATAACCATATCAAAGATGGTGAAATTAAAGATCTGAACGTTATTATCAAATCCGACGTTCAAGGTTCATCCGAAGCACTTAAAGGCTCGCTCGCAAAAATTGAAATCGAAGGCGTTCGCGTAAAAATCATCCACAGCGGTGTTGGCGCGATTACAGAATCGGATATCATTTTGGCGTCAGCTTCCAATGCTATCGTAATCGGATTTAACGTTCGTCCTGATCCACAAGCAGAAGCAACGATTGCACAAGAAAAAGTTGACGTTCGTATGCACCGCGTTATCTACAACGTAATCGATGAGATTGAACAAGCAATGAAAGGCATGCTTGATCCAATCTACAAAGAGGTTGTTATTGGCCACGCTGAAGTTCGTAACGTATTTAAAGTGACTAAAGTTGGCGCAATTGCAGGTTGTATGATTACTGACGGTAAAATTTCTCGCAACGCTGAAGCGCGTTTGGTTCGTGGCGGTATCGTTGTCTTCACAGGCAAAATCGAATCCCTAAAACGTTTCAAAGACGATGCTAAAGAAGTTGCAGCAGGTTATGAGTGCGGTATCACGCTTGATCGTTTCAACGATGTTCGTGAAGGCGATATTATCGAAGCGTTTGTCATGGAATCAGTAGAGAGGTGAGTAAAGCATGGCAAAAATCCGAGTAGGGCGGGTCGGCGAACAGATTAAAAAAGAGCTGAGCCAAATTATACAAACAGAGTTGAAAGATCCTAGAATCGGATTCATTACTGTAACAGGTGTTGAAACATCGAGTGATCTCTCACAAGCAAAAGTGTATTTAAGCGTGCTTGGCAGCGAAGAGCAGAAGGAAGCGACGCTTAAGGCACTAGCGAGCGGAACAGGATTTATTCGCACAGAGCTTGGCAAGCGCATGCGCCTTCGCCATACACCCGTATTGCTGTTCAAGTTTGACAGCAGTATTGAATATGGCAGCCGCATCGAGGCATTGCTTGAAAACATCAACAATGGGAATTCAGCTCGATGATAAATCAAAGCAGCTATTCGATGCAGCTAGATGAAGCGCTGGCGTTCATGAAAACTTACGATCATTTTTTGGTCGTATCACATGTACAGCCTGACGGTGACGCTATTAGTTCTACTGTTGTCGTAGGC
>NZ_JBFRDK010000183.1:0-12063 GCF_052113545.1 Paenibacillus sp. TAF43_2 | reverse complement strand
TTTTATGATAGGTTACGCTCCTCAGGAATGGGACTTGCTGGCCCGGTTTTTAACGAATCGTGGATTTGATCTTGCATTGATGGAAAAAGGCGGATTGCTTTCGGCTAAATCTGACGGGAGTGGATATGTGGATCGGTTTCGAAATCGCATTATGTTTCCGATATGGGATCGAGACGGCAAAGCTACCGCGTTTGCGGGTCGCATTATAGGCGAAGGACAGCCGAAATACTTGAATACCTCGGAAACGATGCTGTTTACGAAAAGCAGAACACTTTACAATCTGCACTATGCGCGGCCATCTATTCGAAAGAGTAAGCAAGTTGTATTGTTTGAAGGTTACATGGACGTCATTAAATCATGGAGCGCTGGCGTAAAAAATGGAATTGCTACGATGGGAACGGCTTTGACCGAAGAACATTGCGCTATTCTAAAACGACAAGCCGAAGAAGTCATTGTATGTTATGACGGTGATGATGCAGGACAAGCAGCAGCATTCAAATCAATTCCGATGCTTGAAAGCGCAGGCCTCAAAGTATCGGTGGCGATGCTTCCGAAAGGAAAGGATCCCGATGATTATATAAGCGAATATGGTCCGGAGTATTTCTTGCGAGAGATAATGGATCAACCGGTATCGGTGACAAAATTTAAGCTTATATATTCAAGGAAAAACCATATACTGCTAAAAGAAGAAGGTAGAAAGAACTATCTGCTTGAAGCGGTACAAATTGTTGCAGAGCTTGATTCTTCAACAGAACGCGAGGTCTACCTGAAGGAAATTTCACGAGAGTTCGAAATCTCACTGGATGCTTTGAAACAGGACTGTCATCAAATTAGACAGGAGCTGCAAAAAAAGAAACCGCAAGGGGATAATAACGACAATTCGTGGAATAATGGTAGGAATGAAAAGCCCCGAAAGTCTGGACCACCTACTCTTATGCCTGCTTTCACACATGCAGAACGAAGGTTGCTGCACGTTATGATGCGGGATCGAGAGGTAGCGCAATCGGTTCATGAACGACTCGGCGATGCGTTTAATGTAGAGGATCACGCAGCTCTTGCTGCTTATTTATACGCTTATTTTGCTCAAGGCTATGATCCGGATGTCAGCCGCTTTATTGCAACGCTGCATGATGACCGATTAGAACGTACAGCTRCATCGATTTTGATGATGGACGGTGACTTTCCGTTCGATGATACGATGATGGACGCATATATCCAGGACATTATTAAAGTACCGCAGTATCGTGATATTGAACGCAAGAAAGAAGAAATGGTGCGTGCTGAGCGTACCGGAGATTTTTTGGCAGCAGCACAAATAGCAAGTGAGATTATAACCCTAGAGAGACAGCTCAAAGGACGACAGGAAGATCGTTTCTAGGGGGGAGGGAGTCGGAATATGGCGAATGATCAACATACTGAACTAGATACCGAACAAAAACTGGATCATGTGAAGGACCAATTGATTGAGCAAGGCAAAAAGAGGTCATCTTTGACGTATAAAGAAATTATGGATAAGTTGGCTCCGTTCGATCAAGACCCTGAACAAATTGATGAATTTTTCGAACAGCTCGATGATTTTGGGATTGAGGTACTGAACGAAAATGACGAAGAAAATCCACTCGCTGCCCAAGGGGAAGAGCAAGAGCGCGAACAGGACGACTTTAACTTTGATGATGATCTAGCTTTGCCGCCGGGTATAAAAATTAATGACCCGGTACGTATGTATTTAAAAGAAATCGGTCGGGTTCCACTTCTTTCTGCAGATGATGAGGTTGAACTTGCACAACGTATCGAGAATGGCGACGAGGAAGCAAAACGTAGACTTGCGGAAGCGAACCTGCGGCTTGTTGTCAGTATTGCTAAACGTTATGTAGGTAGAGGCATGTTGTTCCTTGATTTGATTCAAGAGGGCAATATGGGACTTATTAAAGCAGTTGAGAAGTTTGACCATCAGAAGGGCTTCAAATTCAGTACGTATGCAACATGGTGGATTCGTCAAGCGATTACTCGCGCCATTGCCGACCAAGCACGAACCATTCGTATCCCGGTTCATATGGTGGAAACGATTAACAAGCTAATTAGAGTATCACGTCAATTGCTCCAAGAACTTGGACGCGAACCGACACCGGAGGAAATTGCTGCGGAGATGGAGCTAAGCACCGAGAAGGTTCGCGAGATTATGAAGATCGCACAAGAACCGGTATCGCTTGAAACTCCAATCGGGGAAGAAGATGATTCTCACCTAGGTGATTTCATTGAAGACCAAGAAGCGCTTGCTCCAGCAGATGCTGCTGCGTATGAGCTGCTTAAAGAGCAACTGGAAGACGTGCTCGATACATTGACTGAAAGAGAAGAAAATGTACTTCGTCTTCGCTTCGGACTTGATGATGGACGCACGAGAACGCTTGAAGAAGTTGGCAAAGTATTTGGTGTTACGCGTGAGCGTATTCGTCAAATTGAAGCCAAAGCACTTCGCAAGCTGCGTCATCCAAGCCGCAGCAAACGTTTGAAAGATTTCCTCGAATAAAAAAACTTGATGTTTAGTATATTGACCTTTCTGCTCGTGCAGCGAGGTCTTTTTTCTAAAATGCCAACCTCATACATACGGACTTGTGCAGGCAAAACAAGTCGATCGAAAGGATAGCGGGATTTTATGAATCAGGATCGTCGGCAAATTATCGTGAAAGAAATTGATCATTGGCGCCGAAGCAAGCTGCTGCCAGATCAATATTGTGACTTTCTGCTGAATTTGTATGCTGATCAAGATACGATCCAAACAACTAAAGAACAGCATCATACAGTTGGAAAAGCAATCGCCGCAGTACAACGAGCAACAGGTATGCAATGGCTACTTACATTTGGAACTTTTACCTTAATTTCCTTTGTTGTGCTTTATTTTAACGAATTTCATCCGTTATTGCAAATGGCTGTTGTGGTCGGCGCGGTGGCTGTTTTTTTACTTACGGGACAGCGACTTCGCAGCCGCAATGAGTCAGCTGGATTGGCAATTAMAAGTACGGGAATGCTCCTCCTTCTAGGGGGGGGATTGTATATGTTGAATCTGCATCCTTTTGATCATTGGGGCTGGAAAACAAGCTTATTAGCCTTTTGTTCGATCTTTTGGGTTTTTTATGGAATAAAGGCTCGCATTCCTGCCCTTCATTTAAGTGGATGGTTGGCGGCTATACTTGTTTATGCGTGGCTGCTGTCACAATTTATGCTGGATTCGAAATGGTATGAGGTGCAGCTTTACTGGCTGCCTATCGCTTGTTTGTTTGGCTGGAGCAGTTGGTTTGTACATCGCTGGTCGAAGCCGGTATCTGCTGTTCTGTTTGCAACCTGCGCGCTCGTGTGGTTTATGCCTGAGCTATACTCGGTCATGTTCGTCAATGACGCAATTCTGTTGCAGCTGCAGCTCATTGTCAAAATAGCGATAGGCGGAATAATATTATTTTCAATGCGAAAACAATGGATGGTGTGGGTTGTATAATGTTAAAACTATCAAGGCGTCTGCAGAAGATTGCAGATTACGTAACCACGGGCTCGCGTGTAGCTGATATTGGCTCGGATCATGCGATGCTACCCGTATATTTGCTGCAAATCGATAAGTGCCCTACAGCGATCGCAGGAGAGCTGAACCTCGGTCCCTATGAGGCAGCGAAGAAGCAAGGTGCTGCCGCTGGAATGACTGCTCGTTTGACAGTCCGACAAGGCGATGGCCTGAACGTGCTTCAGCCTGGTGAGGCTGACACGGTCACAATCGCCGGTATGGGCGGCAGCCTTATGAGCGATATATTAGAGGCAGGCCATGCGGCGGGCAAGCTAGAAGGGGTTGTAGAGCTTGTGCTGCAGCCTAATGTAGGTGAAGAAGTCGTACGCGAATGGCTTTTGAAGCATAATTGGTATTTGGCTGCAGAAAGCATTCTCGAAGAAGACGGAAAAATTTATGAAGTGATGCACGCCATACGTGCATCGGATGCTAAAGCGCGCAATAGCGAGCTTTATGATGGCAGCTTCTTGAATGTTAAGCTTGCGGCTGACAAGCTATTTGGTGTTTTGAAGCAAATGGGTCCGCATTTGCTTCGCGAGCCTCAGCCTGTATTACTTAAAAAATGGCGTCATGAGCTGAATAAACTTGAGCGTATTTGTGATCAGCTGGCTGGATCAGAACTTGCAGAATCAGCGAGTAAACGCGAGCAGTTTCAGTCGGAGATGAACGTGATTGAGGAGGTTTTACAATGCTTGCCAATGGACAAACCGTGATCCAGTTAATGGAGCAGCTTGCGCCTAAGCATTATGCGGTTGAGAATGACAAAATCGGCCTGCAGCTGGGCACATTAAATAAACCGATTAAGAAGATCCTTGTTGCATTGGATGTAACGGATGCTGTTGTTGATGAAGCGATTGAGCAAGGTGCTGAGCTTATTATCGCTCATCATGCGATCATATATCGGCCGCTTGCCAAGCTGGATACATCAACTGCGGCAGGGCGCCTATACGAGAAGCTTATCAAAAACGACATTGCCGTTTATATTTCACATACCAATCTTGATGTGGCAGATGGAGGAATAAATGATTGGCTAGCTGATTTAATCGGAATCGTTCCGGATAACCGTCAGTGTATGGAGGAGGTGCATACGGACAAGCTTTACAAGCTTGTTGTATTTGTACCAGAGAGCCATCACGAGCAAGTACTTGAGGCTATGTGGCGTGCAGGAGCAGGTAAAATTGGCAGCTACAGCAACTGCAGCTTCAATATAAAGGGGACAGGAACATTTATTCCTGGACCAGGAACGAACCCGTTCATTGGCGAGGAAGGAAAGCTGGAGCGTGCTGATGAGATTCGAATTGAAACGATCGTTCCCCATAGCGTCCACCGCAAAACGGTCCAGGCAATGCTCAAAGCACATCCGTATGAAGAGGTTGCTTATGATTTATATTCAGTCGATTTAAAGGGCAGATCATTTGGACTGGGCAGAGTCGGCAAGCTAGCCGAGCCGACGACACTGGGTGAGCTTGCAGAACAAGCGAAGCAATTGTTTGATGTTCCAGCAGTGAGAGTAGTTGGAGCACTCGACCGAGTCATTCGCAAAGCCGCTGTACTCGGAGGAGCAGGCGGCAAGTATGTACGCCATGCTGTATTTTCCGGTGCTGATGTGCTTGTTACTGGAGATATTGATTATCACACGGCACATGATGCGCTGGCTGCAGGAATGACGATCATCGACCCTGGTCATAACATTGAAAAAGTGATGAAGCAGAAGGTTGCAAATTGGTTGAATGAACAGCTTGTGAGCAGTAAATATGAAACGACAGCGGTTGCTTCTTCCTTGAACACAGAACCGTTTACTTTTGTATAGTTAAATTATTGTTAGATTGGAATGACATTGAGGGTTGAGCTTTTATGAAATACCTTGTATACTTAACGATGCCACGGAAAGTTTGACAGACAATCGCTGGCGGCCTTGTTGCCGCGAGAGGAAAGTCCGGGCTCCGCAGGGCAGGATGCTGGATAACGTCCAGTCAGCGCGAGCTGAAGGATAGTGCCACAGAAATGGACCGCCGATGGCCGGCTTTTAGCCGGAACAGGTAAGGGTGGAACCGTGGTGTAAGAGACCACGAGGAGCATAGGTGACTACGTTCCTGGTAAACCCCATCTGGAGCAAGACCGAGAGGACGCCGCAGCCCCTAAGCTGCAGCCTTAGCCTGAGGCGCGTCCGGGTTGGTTGCTGGAGCCGTATAGCAATGTACGGCCTAGATAGATGATTGTCGCTTCATCGTGGGAGGGTCGTTCCCGTTTGGACCACCAGAAGTACAGAACCCGGCTTACGACAAACTTTCCGCACGACCTTACACTTACAAACAAAGAGCACCCATCGCATGCGATGGGTGCTTTATTGTATTTGCTGAATTACTTCCTGTACTTATTCATAATCCGATCAAGCCTTCTTTTTACCTGATCGGGATAGGTTTGCAGCGCTCCACCGTATTTTGAAGCAGCTTGCAGCGCTTTATCAACATCGATTTCTCCATAGCCAAAAAAATCGTCTTTTCCTTTGGCGCCTAAATCAATAGCTGATTTCCTCATAATTTCCATAACCTCAACGTTGGAAAGCTCAGGATTAATGGACCGAATCAATCCTGCCAACGCCGCGACATGGGGACTTGCCATAGATGTGCCGGACAATGCCGCATATTGACTGCCAGGATAGGTGCTCGCAATGCTGTCGCCAGGTGCTGCAACGTCTATATAATCGCCATAGTTAGAAAATGAAGCTTTTTCTTTGCTGCTGTTAGTTGCCGCAACAGCGAATACTTCCGGATATGCGGCTGGATACCCCGGACGATCCGTATTATCGTTGCCGCTGGCTGCAATCATGACGACGTCATGATCATAGGCGTATTTAATCGCGTCATGAAGAAAATCTGCCTGCGCATAGTTGCCTAAGCTCATATTAATGACCTTGGCTCCATGATCGACGGCCCAAATTATACCTTGAGCGACGGAGTAAGTGGAGCCTGCACCGCTGCTGTCCAATACTTTAACAGGCATAATTTTGTTGTACCATGATAAACCGGCAACACCTTCATTATTGTTAACGGTAGCGCCAATGATGCCAGATACATGGGTTCCGTGCCCAACATCATCATCAGGAGCCGCATTTTCATCTACAATATTTTTGCCTTCAGCAAGCTTACCCTTCAAATCCGGATGATTGCTTTGCACGCCGGTATCAAGCACAGCAATAATAACCTTGTCGCTGCCTTTAGATAAACTCCAGCCCTTTTCCGTCTCAATTGAAGGCAAATTCCATTGATACTCTGAGTACAAAGCATCATTTGGAACGATTGCGGCTGAGCTCTCATTTGTCATATACAAATAATGTGGTTCTGTATATTCGGTATTCCACTTTTGCTTGAAATAACGGACGAGCTGATCCGTTTCAATATTTCTTGAGCGGAAAATAAAAGTATCCCCGACTTGTTTAACCCACTCCGCATTTATATCGCGTTTTACCTGTTCAAGCTCGCTGCCCGAAAGAGGCTTAACGAAATGGACAACAACGTCGCGAACATGATAATGACTGGCATTTCCGTTATCCTCGCCAGTACGAACAGTCGTATCGATCGTTGAGTTTGGTTTCACTGATTCGATTTTGTAATTTCCTTCAGCTGGATAAGGTACAAGTCTAAGGTTGCGCTTTTGATGATGCTCTACGGATTTCAAAATATCTTGTTTGATTACACCGACAACACCGATTCCAGTATGCTTGGAGTCTGGCACACCCAGCACCATATAACGGCTTCCATTTTTGGCCGTGAAAGAAGGGGATTCAAACTTGGCTCCTTTGCTAACTTGTGATTTTGCTTCAGAAACATAAGATTTGACTTTCTGATCCTCTGTTTGTGGAAGGGCTCCTCGATCAACGCTGCGATTGCCCGAAATCCAGCTAATATAAGCCATGTGCGCATGCTCATGCATCATATGCTTGATTTGTTGATCAGCTTCGTTTTTTGATCCCATACTGGAGCTCATCAGCTTCTGAAAATCTTTGGAGCACTCCGTGGAGCATAGCATCGCTGTCGCTTTCATATCGGATTGCAGCGCAGCAATTTTGAGCGTATGCTCGCGTTTTGCAGAAAAACTAGACGTTTGCGGCGGTTTTTTCACGTCTTTAGGGGCAAATATCGGCGTCATTGGTATAAGCAGAGCAGCTAAGGCTAAAATTGTAAGGCCACCAATCCATTTTCTATGCATGCCTGAAACCCTCCATTGATCGTTCTAAATTAGAGCTAAGTCTAATCTATAGGTTCGGATTCCAAGGCTTAAAATATGCGAACGAAAGCGTGAATCGCCAGTACCACTTAAATGTAATTTGTGGTACGATAGTGATGATTGTAGTTTTTACGTGTGTTTGGATTATGAAAGGGGAACTACCTATATGCCAACTGCCAACGTCAAAGCACTAACGGAATCAACTCGCACAAAGCTAAAGGATGCGTTAAGCCAACTGGAACCGTTTCTGAATAACAATTCCTTGCCCCAATTAACCGGCGAAGATGATGGAGAAGAAGCACATACTTTTTACAAAGGCCTTTTATCCGATTTGAGACATTTATTGGTCTTTTCTGAAGTCTCGGTTGAAAAGCTGGGAGTATTGCTCAGACGGCCCAATTTTGATACAGATTATGCGGAACGCGTGCTGTATGAGGTTTACCATCAATGCGTAAGCGCGTTTTTCTATCCGAAGAACGAATGTTATTCTGAAGATGGCCGTTATGCTTATACTGGCCAAGATGCGATTCGTTTCCGCTTTAAACCGAATCGTGATTCTCGTGGTATCGTACTTAGTGTTTCCAAGGTTTTTGAAGAACTGCGTGATGAATTAGCGTATTACGAAAATGATTACATGACTCAGCGTCGTATGCAAGGACAAAAATAAGGCAGAATGAATCACCTCCGGTCAGGGAAACTTGATAGTGGAGGTGATTTTTTTATGCCAAAAGGCGTGTCTTGTAGTGTCGCTAACTGCAACTTCTGGAAAGAAGGCAATAATTGTGGAGCTAGTGAAATCAACATCGAAATCGATCAACATGCAGGCGCCAATTTTAAAGAAGAATTTGCTGCGGATGACCTCGGACTATTTCATCAAGATCAAGCTGAACAATCAAAGTCAACATGCTGCCTTACCTTTAAACCAAAGGAGTGAAGGTCGATGGGTAAATATGAAGACGATTATAAACAATTGTTGGATGATCGAGATCGATCGGAACGAACAAGCCATCCAGTTGTGGGGACGGATCGCTTGATTGATGTAAATGAAGAAATGGCTGCTGATTTTGCAATAAGCAATCCAGCGGTTCATACGGAGCGCAGAGAAGACCGTTATGAGGAGAGAGAAGAGCGGGCACATGCAGATGCCGAGTCCGGAGGTTATGCTCTTGGATGGGTATCACTTGTGTTTGCAATTGCGTCTTGGTTTCTATGGCCTGTACTCATTGGTGCAACATCAGTCGTACTTGGCTTTATAGCATACCGACAAGGCGCACGCGGACTAGGCGGTTGGTCTATGGCGATCGGAGCTATTGCATTAATGTTAAATTTAATTATCGTCCCTTTTTATTACGCGATCACCTAACCGAATAAAAAAAAGCTCCTTCCCGGTAAATCGGGATGGAGCTTTTTTTATTTTAGAGCTTGCTCACGGTGCTTTTGTACTTCCACATTCAAAGCAAGCATCTCCCGATCCAAGAGATGAATCATATCGGCAGAGCCTTTGAGCTGCTGTTGTATATGTAGCGGAATTTGCTCATTAAATTTATAATAGATCTTATGCTCGAGACTTGCCCAGAAATCCATGGCAATCGTTCGAATTTGAATTTCTACAAGCACATTTTCGGTTCGATCGGTAAGGAAGACAGGTATTTCAATTAGCAAATGAATGCTCTGATAACCATTTGGCTTCGGGTTGATGACATAATCCTTGAGCTCAACGACGCGCACGTCGCTTTGCTTGCTAATCATGTCGACGATTTGATAAATATCGGTAGAGAAGGAACAGATTACGCGCACACCAGCAATATCCCGAATATGCTCTTTGGCATCCTCAAGAGTAATAGGGAGTCCTTTACGCTGAAGCTTCTGCATGACGCTCTCTGGCGCTTTGATTCTGGTCTTCATATGCTCGATCGGATTGTAATCATGAATAAATTGAAATTCTTCATTTAGAATGTTAAGTTTTGTTTCTACAGCATCGAGCGCAAATTTATAAGTTAGAAAAAAATGAGCCCATTGCTTTAGTTGATTCGTTTTCATACGCAGATCACTCCTGATATAACAATTATATATATGTGATTATTAGCTGGAACGGTTTCGACTTAAGCGAGAATCGTTGTATTATTATAATGGTCGATATTATATGCCAAGTCAAATTTATAGCATACTTAAAAGTCAACAGACGGGAGAGTTAATCATGATCATTGACATTCATAACGTATCGTGGGAACAAAATAACAATAAAATTTTGGAACAAATAAGCTGGAAAGTAAACGAAGGAGAGCATTGGTGTTTGCTTGGACTGAACGGGTCTGGCAAAACAACATTGCTGAATATGATTAACGGCTACATTTGGCCATCTGAGGGCAGTATGGCGGTACTTGGGAAAAAATTCGGTGAATTTGATTTACGCGAGCTGAGAAAGAGCATTGGTTGGGTTAGTACTTCATTGCAGCAAAAGCTATATGGCTCTGRGACTGCTCTGAAAATTGTTCTTAGCGGCAAATTTGCAACCATTGGACTATATGATCAAACCGATTCTGCTGACATGATCCAAGCAGAAGAATTAATGAGAACACTTGGCTGTACAGCTTTAATGGAGCGAACCTACAACACGCTGTCACAAGKAGAGAAGCAGCGAGTGTTGATCGCAAGGGCGCTGATGGCTTCTCCGAAGCTGTTAATACTGGATGAGCCGTGTACAGGCCTTGATGTATTTGCACGCGAGCAGCTGCTCCAAATGATAGCTGCTGTGGCAGGCGAGCAGAATGCTCCTACCATTATTTACGTGACCCATCACGTGGAAGAGATATTGCCTTGCTTTGCAAAAACGCTTTTAATTAAGAAGGGAAAGGTATTTGCAGCAAATGACACTTCTGAGGTGCTGACATCCGCACTTATGAGTGATTTTTTTGGAGTGCCTGTCCATATCGAGAAGCGTAATAGCCGAAACTGGATTACTGTTGAGGGGGATTTATGGAATTAGTATTGCAAGAGCCGCAGTTTCAGCTGCAGCAGCCTCCTGAGCCAAAAAGATGGAAAAAAATAATGGCTTGGTTAAAAAAACGATTCGAGCTTAGAAATGAACGAGATCATTATATAGCGAGAATTGCTACAGGAAGCACAGCTCTATTTGCGTCACTAGCGATGACGGCAGCCGCCCTTGGCATGCCGACTGGACTTGGTACGACAATTGATATTTTACTTTTTTTAATTTTGAATATCGTTGCTATGAGTCTAGCAGCGAACTTGCTATCATTTATATATTCAATGTTGTATTTACCTATACCGCGCAGACTTGCGGCTGTATGGACATACGCTTCGATAGAGGCTTATCTGATTTTGTATTATGCTGAGCTAGGCATACTCATGTCGATTATCATTGCGTTAGCTTTCACCATCATAGGGGCTGCTGCGGGCTGTTTGCTCGGTATCCTCTTAAAGTTGAAAATAAAGCGACGGAGCAAATTTTTGATTATGGTGGGAGCAGCTTCTGTTGCAGCGATCAGCTATCTGTTTGTTTATTGGCCAGGAACTGCAGCTATGTCTCAAACGGCTGACGCCTTGCTGGACAGTGATTCCATTCGCAATACAATAAATGCGCCTGATCCAGCTGAGAATGGGAAGTTTGCATTTCAGGCTTTCACTTACGGAAGCGGGCTGGATAAGCATAGAGTCATTTTTGGCAAAGAGGTTGATGTTCGATCTACGGCAGTTGATGCTTCAGCTTATATTACAGAATGGTCAAAACTGAAAACAAAATTTTGGGGATTTGACGAGCATGCTCTGCCTTTAAATGGGCGTGTCTGGATGCCGGAGGGTGAAGGACCGTATCCAATTGCACTTATCGTACATGGCAATCATTTGATGGAGGATTTCTCTGATGGGGGTTATGGCTATTTGGGAGAGCTGCTTGCTAGCCAAGGCATAATAGCCATTTCAGTAGATGAGAATTTTTTAAACTATTCCGTTTGGTCAGGTATACCTAATAATGATATGAAAGTACGCGCTTGGGTACTTCTTAAGCATTTGCAGCAAATTAAACAGTTGAACGAAGAAGTCGGCAATCCTTTTACCGGAAAAGTTGACTTAAGCAGGGTTGCATTAGTTGGTCATTCTCGCGGCGGCCAAGCAGTAGCTATGGCTTCTGATGCGGATCGCTGGTTTAAAGACGACAAAACATTAGAGAGCTTAAATGATGTTGTAATCGAGTCTGTTGTGGCAATCGCACCAACAGATAAGCAAGTCGATAATAAATCGGCTCAGCTGACCGATGTAAATTACTT
>NZ_JBFRDK010000182.1:0-12213 GCF_052113545.1 Paenibacillus sp. TAF43_2 | reverse complement strand
CAACAATAATGAGATTTCTCCAAGCACAATTGAAGATGGAGATGAAGCGCTTTTTCAGCAAAGCATCGCAGTAAACGCCAAATCCGCATTTATTTGTACGCAAGTTTTCGGCAAACAAATGATGATGAAGCAAGCTGGGAAAATCATCTATGTCTCTTCCATTCATGCCGAGAAGCCGACTGGTTCAGCGTTTACCTACAGTATTGCAAAAGGTGCAGTCAAAATGCTGTCCAAAGAAGCAGCTCTTGTGTTAGGTCGATATGGGATCAGTGTCAATACCATTGAAGTGGGTTCTATTGCTGGCGATGATGAGTTGTTTCACAGTCATCTATCCACCTTGTACAACGATTACGAATATAAGGTGCCTAATGCTGTTTTGTGCAGCAATGACGATGTTGCCGAGCTTGTGAATTTTCTCTCTTCCGACGAGGCGAGGCTCATTAATGGTGCAGATATAAGGCTGGATGGCGGTTTTTTGCTTCATTATATGAATTTCAAAATGAAAAAACCGTAATCGCCGGTATGGAGGTGAATAATGAGTATCGTTGGCAAAATCGCTTTAGTTACCGGCGCCGGAACAGGAATTGGCAAAGGCGTTGCAATCGAGCTTGCACGGCGCGGGGTTATGGTTGCCATTCATTATAATCAGAGCGATGCTGGTGCGCTTCATACCAAACAGATGATCGATGATTTCGGTGGAAGCTCGATGATCGTGCAAGCGAATATTTCGCAAAAAGATGAAATCGAACGGATGGTCTCCACCACTGCTGGACATTATGGCGGCATTGATATTTTGGTTAATAATGCGGCCTTGCAGCTGAATTATGGATTTTTTGAGCATGATGAAGCCTCTTTCGATCGCATGATGAACATTAATTTAAAAGGTTACTGGCAATGCACACAAGCCGTCGTTCCCTATATGAAGGAAAAGCAGTCAGGACGCATCATTAATATGTCTTCTGTACATAGCAAGCGCCCCACCGACTTCGATGCCGTATATTCCATGACCAAGGGCGGTATTCGCATGTTAGGCAGAGAAAGCGCAATTGAGCTTGCAAGGTATGGGATTACCGTTAATACGATTGAGCCAGGAGCCGTTGATGTCGGCAAGCAAAGTGCCCGAGAATCGAAGCCAATCATGTCCGCCGAGGACGTCGAGAAGCATAAAAACACGACCCGCTCTATACATGATAAATTCCCGCTTGGCCGTGTTGGCCGTCCACTCGACGTAGCTCAGCTCGTTTGCTTCATTGCATCCGATGAAAGCGAATTCATGACCGGTTCAGCCATTCGACTCGATGGCGGCAGCATGCTGCTCTAACCTAGCTAGATGAATGAATGAGAGCAACATCTTTCAAACCTAACTTATAAACAAGGAGTGACCTTTCGTGTCCAACAATCCTTCTTTTGAAGAAACGTTAGCCCATGTGAGCAAACATGCAAGCCCTTCCGCGCTTCGGATTACGGATATTCGCTTCACCGATATTGTAGGCGGGCCGTTTCATAGCAGCTTGATTAAAGTGTATACGAATCAAGGCCTAATCGGATTTGGTGAAGTACGTGACGGAGCTGATAAAGTTTATGCACAAATGCTGAAAGGTCGGTTATTAGGCGAAAATCCATGCAATATCGATAAGCTTTTTCGCCGCATTAAGCAGTTTGGCGGTGATGCCCGTCAAGGCGGTGGTGTGAGCGGGCTTGAAATCGCTTTATGGGATTTGGCTGGAAAAGCATATGGCGTACCGATCTATCAAATGCTCGGCGGCAAGTTCCGTGACAAAATTCGAATGTACTGCGATACCGAGGTCGTCGGCAAGGATACCGGCACCGCCATGGGACTCGCGCTTCAGAAGCGTATGGAGGAAGGCTTCACTTTCCTAAAGATGGATCTTGGCATCGGTCAAATTATTAATGAGCCAGGTACTTTAAGTGCTCCGATAGGCTTCATTGATGAAATGCGAAATGCTTCCAAAAACCGTTACAGTGCAAACCAAGACACCTTAACCGAAGAGGAAATTCGTGATATCCGAAATCAACATTATGATATTCACAACATCCCCCATCCTTTCACGGCGATTCATGTAACGGATAAAGGGCTTGATATGCTGGAGCAATATGTGGCGGATGTACGCGCTGTAATTGGTTATGAGGTTCCGCTTGCTGTAGATCACTTTGGTCATATCGGTCTTGAAGATTGCATTAAGCTTGGCCGCCGCGTCGATAAATTTAATTTGGCTTGGATGGAGGATATGCTTCCATGGCAGTATACCGAGCAGTATGCGAAGCTCGCGCGTGCTGTTGCAACGCCGATATGTACAGGTGAGGATATCTATTTGAAAGAAAACTTCAGGCCGCTGCTTCAAGCTGGCGGGGTGTCGGTCATTCATCCAGACGTTCTGACGACTGGCGGCATTTTGGAAACGAAAAAAATTGGTGATATGGCACAGGAATACGGTGTGGCCATGGCGATCCATATGGCTGAGAGTCCTATCGCCTGTCTCGCAGCAGCACATGTAGCAGCAGCGACAGAGAACTTTATGGCGTTAGAGTATCATTCCTGTGAGGTGCCATGGTGGGATGATATTATCATTAGCAGCAAGCTTCCGAACAAGCTCGTTCAGAATGGCTTCATTCATATGACAGATGCGCCTGGTCTGGGCATTGACGACTTGAACGATGAGGTACTCGCACAGCATCTGCATCCAAAAATCCCAGGACTGTGGGAGCATACGGACAATTGGAATCATTACCATTCCAATGATCGGCTTTGGAGCTAGTATGTTAATACTGTGGGGATCAAAACGGGACGCTTAATAGCGTTCCGTTTTTTCATGTTTGATGCATCGATTGCGCTTTGAGAAAAGATGAGCATTAAAAAAGGCACCTCCAGTTCCACACGATATGTGGAGTTGAAGGTGCTTGCTTTATGAACGTATGGAGATTATCCCGAAATGTTAACACTCGTCTTAGCTTCATTTGTTAATCGAGCAGCAGCTGCCTCCATTAAACCTCGGATATAACCGATACCGTATAAGCGTCCCAACAGCTCATATCCGGGATTCRCATTATCCTCGCCTTCCATCGTCGGCACATGATCTGGCCTTGCTGGCCCGTTAAAGCCTACCTCATAGTACGTATGCATCGCCTCGAGCATATCGGTTTGCCCGTCATCGTGGAACGTTTCCTCAAACTTTTCCGGCGTTCCTTTCACATCACGGAAATGGACGAAAAACATTTTATCCTGCTTTGCAAAATGGCGGATGACGCTCGGAATATGTTCTCCAGCCGTTGCGAGTGTTCCTTGGCATAAGGTAATGCCATTATAGGCGCTTGGAACTAAATCAATCGCTTGCTGCAGGGCAGCTGCACTTGTCAAAATACGTGATACCCCCCTAATGGGTGTGATCGGAGGATCATCGGGATGCAGCGCGAGCTTCACTTTTGCTTTCTCTGCAACAGGGACGATTTGCTCCATGAAGTATTGAAGATTTTCCCAAAGCTGATCTTCACTAATAAGGCCAGCCTCGGTAAGCGGTGCGTCCTTCATAAGGCTGTGATCGTAGCTGGACACTAGTGCTCCGCCCCGCGTCMGTGTGGTGGTCGATGTTCGAAACCAATTGAACTGAGCCATAAAATTGTAGCAAAGAACAGGAATTCCGGCTGCACCCATATTCGTAATAAATTGCTGGAACACTTCGATCTCGGCTTCTCTTCCTGCCGTTCCAAGCTTAATCTCATTGCTTGGTGGCATGGATTCGATCACGTTAAGCGTAAGTCCAGCATCAGCATACCTCTGTTTCATGCGAATAAGCGGCATCAAATCCCATGGTTTCTCCTGCTTTTCTTCCCATGGAAGCCCTCCAACTGCGTATTCAATGCCAAGCTGCTTTGCCAAAAGCCATAATCTTGCTGGCTGCGATGAAAAAAACTCTGCTAGCTGCATCCAGATACCACCTCCATAGTTTATTAACCAGCCACTTTTGCTGCCAATTCCTTGCCCATTTTGTCTATTTTCTTGTAGGCATCTTCAATCGATTGCTGGCCGAAGGTTACTGCCTCCATCTCCTTCTTATACGTATCAACCCATTCGGAGAAGCCTGCTGCAGGCGGATAGAACGGCAAAGCCTTGTCTAGTGAAAGGTCATATATTTCTTTGCCGAGCTTATCTTTAGCCTCAAGTGTCGGCTCGAGCTCTTTATAAATGTCAGGGTTGATCGGAATGCCGCGTGTGAGACCAAGCGCTTTGCCTGCATCCTTATCGGTAACGAACCATCTCAGAAATTTCTTCGCTTCATCTTTGTTTTTGGAATTCGCGCTTACACTTAAGAAGATGGTTGATTGCGCCCAGCCGCCACCAGCAGGACCAACAGGAAGATTCACTACGCCTACCTTTCCTGGCATAAGCTGCTCTAAAGCGCTGACAGAACCGGTTGTTGCTCCTCTTGTCATTACGACACCGGATGCCATTGGATCAGCTTGCGGATCATTTTCCAGAAATGAAGCGGCTTTTTCTGCTGGAGGTACGATTTTTGATTTGCGGAACTCTTCATACGTTTGGTAGAAGGTCATAAACAAATCCTTATCAAGCGTAAATGTTTTCCCGCCATCGGACATAACGGGCGGTTTGCCCATCGACGTTTGGTAATAGTTGAAGCTGTCCCAAGTGGTTGTATCACCTATCGGATATTTCCCATCAGGCAGCTTCGCCCGAGCGTCTCTTGCCCACTGAAAAAATTCATCATAAGTCCAATCCTTATGCGGAAGCGTGATCCCGTATTGCTCCAGCTCCGCTTTGTTATAAGCTAAGCCTTGCGCATTCTGACTGAGTGGAATACCGTACAATTTTCCATCTATTTGCAAATTAGAAATAACGGATGGATCAACAATGCCGCTTAGGTCAATGTCAGAGAGATCCTCTAGCTGACCGCGCGATACATATTCTTGAATGTACGCAGCATCCATTTGCAGTACATCTGTTATTGACTTCGAAGCAGCAAGTGTCGGAAGCTTTTGCCAGAATGCATCCCATGCCATAAATTCCGGCTTAAAAGATACGTTCGTGTTTTGCTGGGAGTAAATGTCTAACGCTTTTTTTGTGGCCTCGTGCCGGGCATCCGGCCCCCACCACATAATGCTGAGTGTTGTTTTGGCGCCAGCTTCTTTGCCGCCAGCATCGTCCGGCTTTGCTGTGCTCTTCGTTCCTTCATTCGTTTGCTTCCCTCCATTGCTGCTTCYGCCTCCGCTGCAAGCGGTCAATACGAGCAGTAATGCCAGCATTAACAGCCCCAAGCTTCTTGACCCGTTTTTGTTCATCTTCTTACATCCCCTTTTCCTTTGTGAAATGAAATGACTTACCCTTTTAATCCTGTAGTAGCAATTCCTTCGACAAAATGCTTCTGTGCAAAGAAAAAGATGATTACCGAAGGAAAGATCGACAGCAAGGACATGGCTAGCAATTGCCCCCACTGAATGTCGAATTGATCGATGAACATTCGCAGTGCCAGCCCAACAGTAAATTTGTCAACGGAGCTTAAATAAAGCACTTGTGCAAAAAAGTCATCCCAGCTCCATATAAAGGTGAAGATAGCTACGGTAACAAGTGCGGGCTTCAGAAGAGGCAGGATCACTCTCCAAAAGATTCCGTAAACACTTGCTCCATCAATCGTTGCGGCCTCATCCAAATCTTTCGGGATTCCGCGAATAAATTGCACAAGCAAGAAAATAAAAAATGCGCCGCCTCCGAAAAAATGCGGAAGCACGAGCGGTACATAGCTGTCCACAAATCCTAACTTGTTGAACAAAATGTACTGCGGGACAACGGTTACCTGTCCTGGAAGCATCATGGTAAGCAGTAAGATGGAAAACCAGAAGCCGCGAAGCTTGAAGTTTAGCCTTCCGAAGCCATAAGCTACAATCGCAGCCGTGGCAACGCCGCCAATGACATTGCCCAGCTCCATAAGCAGTGTGTTGCCAAAAAAATGAGCAAATGTATATTCCGATGAGAAGTGCCAGCCATCCCAGTAATTGCTCCACATGGGTATCTTCGGCCAGATCGTCGGCAAGCTGAGTTCCTCTGTCTTTTTTAAAGAGGCTCCTGCCCACCAGATGACGGGATACAGCATCAGAATAGAGAAAAGGGATAGGTACAAATGGCTCGTCAGCTTCAAACGCAGCGAATTCATTTGGTTTTCCCCCCATCTGATTCGTAGAACACCCAATATTTCGAGGCTGCGAAGTTAATAAGCGTGAGAAGCGCAACAATTGTGAGCAATATCCAAGCAAGTGCAGACGCATAGCCCATCTGATAATGTTTGAACGCTTTCTCGTACAGGAACATGGCGTACATATAGGTTGAATTAATAGGGCCGCCCTTTGTGATAATGAACGCTGAGGTAAACGTTTGAAACGATCCGATAATGCCCAGCACGAGATTAAAGAACATAACCGGCGAGAGCATCGGCAGCGTAATGCTTATAAACTTCCTTACCTTGCCGGCTCCGTCTACAGAGGCTGATTCATAAAGCTCTTGCGGCACTTGCTTAAGCCCAGCTAGAAAAATTACCATCGTTGATCCGAATTGCCACGTATTGAGTAAAATCAATGTGCCAAGCGAGGTGTCCGGATTGGATATCCAGCCTACCCCCTCAATCCCAAACCAAGCGAGCACCTGGTTGATATAACCGTCTATCCCGAACATATTGCGCCAAAGCGCTGCTACTGCAATGCTTCCTCCGATTAAGGATGGAAAATAAATTGCCGTCCGATAAATATTCATGCCTCGAATGTTTTTATTAAGTGCCAATGCGACCATAAGGGAGAAAAACAGCTTTAATGGTACGGAGAATAATACAAACATAAACGTCACGCTTAGAGATTTCGTGAAAGTGGAATCACCAGTAAATATTTTGGTGTAGTTGTCCGTGCCGGTCCATATCGGGTCYTCCAGCAAAGAATATTCGGTAAATGACAAATAAAACGATTGTGCAATGGGCCAAAGCGTCAACAGCAAAAAACCGATTAGCCAAGGGGATATAAAAATGTATCCGGCTAAATGAGCAGCTCCTTGCTGTTTGCGCTTCGTTTTTGCCTGCTTTCGTTTAGGTATAACAGTCTCTGTATTCACTCTAATCATCTCGTCCCCTTTCCTAGATAATGTTCCTTTACTTTATACGAAAGCGGTTACATGAATGAAGGTGAAGAAATTATGAAATTGTTTGATTTTATATAGTGTGAAAAATTCATAGATTTCCCCATAAATACCTTAAGAAAGTCGCATCGACAAATATGTGAATGTCCCTAACAATAGACTTAGAAAGCAAATAACAGCAGCCTTCAAACACACTATTGCGAAAGAGGTGCTCAGATGAAATTTGACAATCCGGAAGATATGATCCAGCTTACGCCGCTTTGGGAGGGTGAACGCTTTTCGAATGGACGTCCTAAAGTATCCGAAGATGTTCTAAGGCGCATGCGCAAAATCACTTTGGAGGAGGCTTGGGGCCCTCTCTGGAACAGAGGTTATGCCTTTCAGTTTGAAGGTGATTTCAAAATTATCCATCCGAATAAAATAATGGTTGGACGCGCTGTTACAGCTGTAATGGTGCCTAAACGACCTGATCTGCATGAAGCTCTGCTTAATTATGGACATGAGCAAGAAAATCGAAAAGGCTTTTTCAACCAATGGGTTATTGATTCGCTTGTAGAAGATGATGTCGCAGTAGTGGATATGTTTGATAAAGTGCATCTCGGCACATACGTAGGCGGGAATTTATCTACAGCTATTTCCACACGCACGAAGCGCGGCGGTGCTGTCATTTGGGGCGGTATTCGCGATAATCAACAAATCGTAGAAATTGACRATATCAATGTATATTATCGCGGCAGCGATCCTACAGCGATTGCGGACGTTACAATGGTAGGCATGAACGTTCCAACACGAATTGGCAAGGCTATTTGTATGCCTGGCGATATAGTACTCGGCACTCCTTCTGGCGTTATTTTTATTCCGCCTCACTTAGCTGAGCTGACGGTCGTACAAGCGGAGAAGTCCCAAGTACGTGATGTATTTGGTTTCGTTAGACTGCGTGACAGCGTATATTCGACAGCACAAATTGATGCCGGATGGGACGATGCGCTGTGGACAGATTTCTTGAACTGGTTCGAAAATGATGCCGCAGCCGAGGAATATCGTCATCTAAACTGGGATGCTGAGCTTGAGGAAGCACAAATGAGGGATCGAAACGGACCGCAAAGCGATGTTCGGCTTTAGGCAATCCGTTTGAAACTAGCAATTGTGGTTTAACTATATGAAAAAGGACTCTAGCTGGATCATCCGCCGCTAGAGTCCTTTTTCATATGAGCTGTTTTTATTTACCAATCGTTTCCCGATATTCACTAGGCGAGAGCCCGACCTTTTTCTTAAAGATTTGACTGAAATACCGCGGATCTTGGTAGCCGACCTTCTCTGCTACCTCATAATTTTTGTAATGGGTGCTCTTTAGCATGTCCTTCGCTTTATCCATTCGAATGTCCGTCAAATGCTCGATGAACGTTTTTCCTGTATTCATTTTGAATAGCAGGCTTAAGTAGGTTGGCGTCATATACACTTTCTGTGCCACACTTTGCAAGGATACATATTGGCATTCCTGCTCCATATGATGAATCGTTTTTTTGATAATGCTGCGGTGGCTCTCCTTCTGGTTGTACGAGAATACCTCTTTCAGTCCAATTAAAAAATGAATGACATACTGTTTAATTTCATCCAAAGTCGCAAGCTTCACGATCGACATTACGTCAAACCGCTCATACATGCTAACATGCTCTGTCTCTGCTAACACTCGTTTTTCTATTCCGACTAGAAGCCTAACGGTCACATCATATACGCTCTGTGTTTCAATCGGTCCATCATGAAGCAGCTCAGCATAAAATAGATGAACACTCTCTTCAATTTCTGCGGTTGTCTCTGCGGCTTTGTAAACGTCAAAAAGCTGCTTCTCCTTATCTGACGGGTATTGCTGCAGCGATTCCGAGCGTCCTAGCTCGCTGAAATAATTGATTTTGCCCGTACCACTATAAAACTTATACTGCAGCGCTCGCGCAGCCTGCCGATAGGAATGAACAATATCATATAATTGACTGCATGGTTTGCCCACTCCGACATTAAAGGAATGAAGAAAATGCTCTTTAAGCATAGTCTGCATCTTCTCGATAGATTCCTTCGATACCCATGAGAAAAGCATGCCAATTCTGCCCTCCTCATCCACAAATACGACGCAGCCTTCGGTCATTTTTTTTTGCATATAATCCCGAATTTGCTCCAAATAAATGATTTTCTCATGCTCATCTTCAAAAGCGATCGTCGGTTCTGCCAAAGCCATAACAGGAAAAGTGTAATAGGGATTAAGCTGAAGCCTGGATAAGCTTTCTTTTAAATCCGACTTCATTGCACGGGCATTAGACACCAGGTTTCGCAAGAAACGCTCCCTCATCCACGTAAGAATGACATCTTCTTTAAATAATAACCCCTCGCTTAACATTCTCCATTTCCCCCTCTTGTAAGGTCGACTTGTGAAATGAATGACTTTAATTGAGATGAATCATTTTGTAAGAGTGCATATGCAAAGTAAAGGCTTCTTCTGCTAGTGCAGCGTCGCCAGTGCGTAGAACGTCTACGAGTCGCAGATGCCAATCCGCCAGCTCTTCTGTGGAGTAATGACGATTGGAAATAGCCATGAACCGCATCACTTTGATTCGCATCCGATTCCAAAGATCGAGAATCATATGGTTATCGCAGCGTCTATAAAAAAAGCCATGGAACTCCATATCAAGCTCTAATATGTTCAAAATATCGTTTTGCTCATGAGCAAGATCCATTTGACGAATCAGATCTTCTAAATAGTTAAAATCATTTTCGGTTAGCTGCTTCATAGATTGCCGTACCGCAAAACCTTCTATGATCTCTCTCAGCTCGAAAATATCTTTTATTTCCTTGTCGGTTATGTATGAAACAATTGAGCCTTTGTTGGGGATGCTCGTACTAAATCCTGCTGATTTCAGTCGTTCCAGCGCCTCACGAACCGGTGCTTGGCTGATGTTGAATTTCTTTGCAATCTCAAGAACGAGCAACCTAGCTCCCGGCTGCAGCTCGCCTGCTAGAATTTCCTTCTTTAATGCTGTGTAAACCTGATCACTAATGGAGCTAACCGAAGGAATTGACATGTTCTCAAACATAACATTCACTTCTCCGTTTCCGATTATCGATTATCGATAATCTGCTTTGTAACAAGATTATAGAACTTATTCCCATCTCTGACAACCGATTATTTTGTCGAAAACTGACAAATATACTGCGGCTTGGTTCTGAATAAGCATCTGATCAAAACGAATGGAACATAAGATTAAAATGACTTATAAAATATTTTAAGACTTTGTCTAGTCATGCAAATTCCTAGAGCATATAATAGAGATTGATTAATATCCGATATAATTACTTGGACAAATGGAGATTCAAATATGAATGTAAAAGTACCTACAATAAAAAAACAAGTTTTTGATCTCATTATTCGCGATGGACTCGTTTCCAAAGCTGCTTTAATGGCGCGATTAACGATAACATCCACCAGCTTGTCGAGATTGCTGGAGGAACTGCTAACGGATGGTCTAATTCTTGCTTCAGAGCTGGGACGTTCTACAGGCGGGCGAAAGCCTATATTGTATCGCGTCAATCCAGATCATCGTGCTGTGTTTGGGCTAGAAATATCCCGCTTCTCCTCCTCTATCGGTTTATATGATTTGAATTTAAAACCGCTCGCGTTTGAACGATGGAAGATGGATGAAAGAATGACGCCAGAAACGCTTGTGGGCAAAATCACTCAAATTGCTGAGCGTATGATGAGTGACTTTCACATTGATCGCAACAAAGTGATTGGAATTGGAATTGGTGCCGTTGGCCCATTGAGCCGTGAAGATGGCGTTATGCTAAAACCCCGTTATTTTCCTGCACGAGGCTGGATCGATGTTCCCATCTGTGACTGGTTGGAACAGCGGCTTGGCATGCCTGCCCTGCTCGATAATGGAGCGAACACAGCTATTATTGGCGAGCATTGGGCGCTGCGCAATGAAGAGGTTGAACACATGCTTTATGTTCATGCGGGAGTTGGTCTGCGTACCTCGATGATGTCAGGCGGACAAATCGTTAGAGGCGCAGTAGATATGGAAGGCTCGTTTGGTCAAATGATCATTCAGACCGATGGTCCAAGGCTTGGCGACGAAGGAAATTATGGCGCGCTTGAAGCGCTTGTTTCGATTCCTGCGTTGGAGAAGAAAATACGCTCTCAACTGAAGCTTGGCCGTTCAAGTACGTTAATGGGCATTCCGCCAKAGGAAGTTCAATTTGACGCTTTGCGGAAAGCATATTTGCAAAAAGATGCATTCATTACGGAGCAATTTCTACAAACGGCTACCTATCTCGGCATTGGAATCGCCAATCTCATCAATATTTTGCATCCCGAGGCTGTGATATTAGGCGGCCCGCTCGTCAATGTAGATAAAACGATTTATGAAACTGTCATTCAAGTTGCGCGGAGCAACATTTATTATTCACCGCAATATGAACCGAAATTTTCGCAAGGACAGCTGACTGAGGATGCCGTTACCGCCGGGGCAGCCATTATGCTGCTGCAGGATTGGGAACTTAATTAGAAACAAAAAACGATGCTGGCTGTCGCCTGCATCGTTCTTGTTTCTAGGCTATGGCGATAACAGCTTTTTTAAAGTAGTTGAAGCAGCTCGTTTAAATGATGAATTTCATACGTTGGAATAATGCTTGTACGATTAGGCTTTCGCTTCGGATTGTACCAGCATGTATCGATGCCATAATTGAGGCCGCCCTGGATATCAGATGTTAATGAATCACCGACCATAAGCACCTTTGACTTATTGATCAGATTCAGCTTCTCGAATGCAAAATCAAAAATTCCCGATTGCGGCTTCGAAAAACCAGTGTCCTCAGAAACGATAATATGCTCGAACGAATGAGCTAAAGCAGACCTGCCAATTCGACTATGCTGTGTCTGTTTGATCCCATTTGTGATAATTGCAATGCGATGCCCATTATGAAGAACCTGCTGAATAAGAACATCCGAGCCTTCGATTAAGAAAGAGCCCTCTCCCAAGTAATGAACGTAGCGCTCGCTAAAATGCACAGCATCAAGC